>JAAUTD010000002.1 GCA_012031845.1 Synechococcaceae cyanobacterium SM1_2_3 | reverse complement strand
CGTTGCCGACCTGCGCCGGTCGAACGTAAACCCACTGCGACCGCTATTTCCAGTTCTGACGAATGGGAAGAGTTTTAGGAGGCATGTATTTCTGGCGCACGGCTTTTGAATTTTTCGATCAGGACTTTCGCTTTGGGACGCAGCGCCGACTTACAGTTCGTGTTGCAACGGGCAGGATGCCCGTTTTGCGTCGCAGCAAGCAAAAGTCCCATCCATATCAAGAGGCTGTCATTATTAATTCATTGAGTAAAGCTATACACCTCATATCTGATAACAGTTTCCATTAAATATGAGGGTATGCCCATGCTGATGCTCAACAGTATAAAGAAGAAACTTTTCCTGGCTTCAGTAGCACTGGTTGTTATTCCTACCGTGTGCATCATTCTGATAGTCAACCAATCAGTAGGGAGTAGGGCGCAGCAGGATTTTACCGCCCGAATGGCTGGAGAAATGTCGCAAGTCAGCAATGTAATTGATATTTTGCTTGAAAACGCGCTATTGAATCTTGACATGATCTGCACACATCCGGCTATAAAAAAACTGGATGGCGCAATCAATAGTTTCATGGAGACCAAGCAACCCACAGATATGAGCGTCATCAAGCGAAATCCGGTTGAACAGGAGTTGTTCAATCATCTGGCTCTTATTCAGGCTACTCATCCTGATTATATTGAAACCTATATAGGAACCAGACACGGAGGCATGATTACCAGCTCAACGTCTCCGATGAACGCAGGCTATGATCCCAGAAAACGCCCCTGGTATCAGGATGCACTGAAAAATCCGGGAAAAGCGACTGTAGCAAACGCCTTTCTCTCAACAACCGGTGATTATGCAATTGCTATTGTCAAAGCAGTGAAAGGCCCGAATGGAGAGGTTGAATTTGTCGGCGCGGTAGAAATTACTCTCAAAAAACTCACTGAAATTATTAATTCAACAAAAATAGGATCGTCAGGGTATCTGATGCTTGCCGAACCTGATGGCGCAATTCTCGCCCACCGTAATAAGGAATTGCTTTCCAAGAAAGTAGCTGATCTCAAAATACCGCAACTTGCCGAAGCAATGACATCTACAACCGCCACTATCTTTTATGAAGAGGGTGGAGTTAAACAAATGGCGCACATAGTCACTGCACCCTTGGCAGGCTGGAAAATCATTGGCAACATTGAACATAATGAGATCATGTCGGGCGCCAGATTATTAATGATGATCATCCTAGTTTCCGGTATTGTCTTTACCCTGATCGCAATTGCAATGGGTTATCTAATCGCCAAAAGAGTTGCTGACCCGATAAGCAGCGTGGTCAAAGTAGTGAACCAAATCGCTGGCGGCGATCTGAGCGCCGATATACCCGTCACCTCGAATGATGAAATGGGTCAATTACAGTCGGCCATGCAAACCATGACCACAGAATTGCGGCGCATCACCCAGACGGTGCAGGAAAGCACGGAGACGGTGAATACGGCGGCGCGGGAAATTGCGCAGGGCAGCGCCGATTTATCCCAGCGCACCCAGGCGCAAGCCTCGGCGCTGGAGGAAACCGCGTCCAGCATGGAAGAACTGGCCTCAACGGTGAAGCAAAGCGCGGATAATGCGGGTCAGGCCAATCAAATGGCCCGCGCCGCCCACGGTCAGGCCGAACAGGGCGGCCAGGTGGTGGAGCAGGCGATGACCGCCATCAGCGCGATTAACCAAAGCAGCCAGAAAATCGCCGACATTATTGGCGTGATTGACGAAATTGCCTTTCAAACCAACCTGCTGGCGCTGAATGCGGCGGTGGAAGCAGCGCGGGCGGGTGAGCAGGGCCGGGGTTTTGCAGTGGTGGCGGGCGAAGTGCGCAAGCTGGCGCAACGCAGCGCCGAGGCGGCCAAGGAGATTAAAGGCTTGATTACTGACAGCGTGAACAAGGTCAAGGACGGCAGCCACCTGGTCGAACGCTCCGGCCACACCTTGAAAGAGATGGTGACCTCCATCAAGAAAGTCAGCGACATCGTGGCGGAAATCGCCGCAGCGACCCGCGAACAGGCCAGCGGGATCGATCAGGTCAACAAGGCGATTCTGCAAATTGATGAAGCAACCCAGCAGAATGCCACCCTGGTCGAGGAAACCGCCGCCGCCAGCAACGCAATGGGCGATCAGGCTAAAGAACTGCAAAACCTGATGAGCTTCTTTAAGCTGGATGAGCGGGCGACGCCAACCCGCGCATCTGTCACCGCTGCGCCATCGCGTTCTGCGGCGGATCAACATTCGCGACCGGCGACCCCGATTAAATCGGTAGCGACCAAACCGCGACCGGTGGCCAAACCCGCCCCGGTCAGGCCCCAACCCACCGCCCGGCCTGCGCCGGTCGAACGTAAACCCACCACGACCGCTATTTCCTCCAGTTCTGAGGAATGGGAAGAGTTTTAGGAGGCGTCTGTGACCATCATTGAATGCCCGGCTGATCTGGATATTGCCAATGCCGCAACACTGCGGCTACAACTGCTGGACGCGCTGCAAACCCGGCAACCGTTGGAGATTGACGGCCAAGCCGTGCGTAAAATTCATGCGGCGGTACTACAGTTGTTCTTGAGCCTGATCATCGCAGCGAAAGCGCGGGCAACGCCGGTACGCTGGCGCAATCCTTCAGCAGCACTGGTGGAAAGCGCCCAGTTGCTGGGGCTGGTCGAGTCACTGGGACTTGAATCAGCATCCAGAAACAGCTAAACGATTACTGATAACTTGACAATAACGCCTGTCTCCCGATGGGATAAGTCGCAACGCATTTGAGGCAACGGAGGTTTTTCAGCATGGCAATGATACTTGTGGCGGATGATTCGGCATCCATGCGGCAGATGGTGGAATTTACCCTGAAGGAAGCGGGCCATCAGGTGGTGGTGGCGGAAGACGGCGCTGAAGCCCTCAAGCTGGCTAAGGGCATGACGGCTGATCTGGTGATCACCGACGTCAACATGCCCAATATGGATGGCATTACCCTGATCCGTGAACTGCGGGCGCTGCCGAACTTCAAATTTACTCCGATCCTGACCCTGACCACTGAATCCACCACCGAGAAAAAAATGGAAGGCAAGGATGCCGGCGCTACCGGCTGGATCGTCAAGCCGTTCAATCCTGAAAAACTGTTGACGACGGTCAATAAGGTTTTGGGATAACCCAATGGCCATTGACATCGGGCAGTTCGTCCAGACCTTCTTCGAAGAAAGTCTCGAAGGCTTGGATGTGATGGAGGCGGGTCTGTTGGCCCTGCCGCCCGGCGCGGCGGACATGGATCAGATCAACACCATTTTCCGGGCGGTTCATTCCATTAAGGGCGGCAGCGGCACTTTCGGATTCCATGACCTGACCGCGTTCGCGCATGTCATGGAAACCCTGCTGGATCGGATGCGGCAGGGTCAGATGCCCGTTACCAGCGACGCCGTAAACACCCTGCTGGAATCGGTGGACTGTCTGCGGGAAATGCTGGTGGCGGCGCGGGCGGGGGCGGCGATAGACGAGGATCGGGTTGGACAATTGCGTGAACGGTTGACGCTGTTGCTCAATCAGGGCAACGCTCCAGCGCCGCCAGCAGCCAGTCCTGGCGTTGCGCCGGTGGCTGCATCAGCGGCTCAGGCGACTGCGGCGACCGGCTGGCGGATCAAGTTCCACCCGCATCCTGATCTGATGCACAGTGGCAACGATCCGGTGCGGCTGTTCCGCGAACTGTCCACCTTGGGCGAACTGACCGTTCGTTGCGAAACCAGCCGGTTGCCGAGCCTTGCGGAGTTGAAACCGGAAGACTGTTACCTGTCCTGGGAACTGGAACTGCGCGCCGCCGCCGGGCGCGACGCCTTGACCGAGGTCTTCGCCTGGGTCGAAGACGATTGCGATTTGCGTATTGAAGCGCTGGCCGAAAAACCCTTGGTTGCCGAGCCGACGACGAGTCCGACAGCGGGCCAGACGGCTGGCGAGGAAGGGCGGCAGGGCGAGTTGTTGCTGGAGCGGCGCAAAAGCGAGGATCGTCGTCAGGGCGACCGGCGCGGACCAGCCCCCACCGACAGCGCATCAATCCGGGTTGGCATTGATAAAGTGGACGCGGTGATCAATCTGGTGGGCGAGCTGGTCACCACGCAGTCCATGCTGAGCGTGTTGGGCGAAGACTTCGACATGAGCCGCCTGGACAAGCTGCACGAAGCGCTCGACCAACTGGATCGCAACACCCGCGATCTCCAGGAACATGTCATGCGGATTCGCATGATGCCAGTCAGCTCGGTATTCAGCCGCTTTCCGCGCATGGTTCACGACATCAGCGGCAAACTCGGCAAGCAGGTGGAACTGCGCATCAACGGCGAGCAGACCGAGATTGATAAAACCGTCATTGAGAAAATCGGCGATCCGCTGGTGCATCTGGTGCGCAACAGTCTGGATCATGGTCTGGAGCCGCCCGCCGAACGTAGCCAGCAGGGCAAGTCGGAAACGGGGACGATCACCCTCAACGCCTATCACAAAAGCGGCAGCATTTTTATCGAAGTGGGCGATGACGGGCGCGGCCTGAACCGGGAAGCCTTGCAACGCAAAGGACTGGAAGCCGGTCTGCTCAAACCCGGCGAGGACTACAGCGATGAGCGCATCTATGAACTGATATTCCACCCTGGTTTGTCAACGGCCAAACAGATTAGCGATGTGTCCGGACGCGGCGTCGGCATGGACGTGGTGCGCCGCAATATCCAGGATGTCGGCGGCACGATCCAGATTGGCAGTCAGCGCGGCCTGGGCACCCAGATTACGATTTGCCTGCCGTTGACCCTGGCGATTCTGGACGGTCAACTGGTCAAGATCGGCGAGGACTGCTACATCATTCCGCTGTTGTCCATTATCGAATCGGTGCAGATTCGCGCCGACGCCATTAATCGGGTGGCCGGGCGCGGCGAAGTCCTGAAGTTTCGCGGCCAGCATTTGCCGATCCTGCGCCTGTATCAGATGTTCGGCGCGGTCGGCGCGGTGACTGATTTGGAAAAAGGCTTGCTGGTGGTGGTGGAAGCCGATGGCCGTCAGGTCGGATTGTTTGTAGACGATTTGCTGGGCCAGCAGCAGGTGTCCATCAAGTCCATGGAAAAAAACTTCCGGCGGGTGGCTGGCGTGGCCGGCGCGACGATTCTCGGTGACGGTCGGGTGGGACTCATTCTTGATATTTCCGGGCTGATCCGGGTCAACAACGCAGTGACATGAGGCGCAATCATGGAGACAAAAAGTACCGAATTAGCCACCTTGGGTGGGCGCAATCTCAAGCGCGACACCCTGGCCGAAGGCTCGCAATACCTGACTTTCAACCTCGCTGGCGAAGAATATGGGATTGATATTCTCAAGGTGCAGGAGATTCGCGGCTGGATGCCGGTGACCAAAGTGCCCAATGCGCCGACCTTCGTGCGCGGGGTGATGAATCTGCGCGGCGCAATAGTGCCGGTCATTGACTTGCGGCTGCGGTTCGGGTTGGAGGCGATTGAGTACACCAAGGTCACGGTGGTGATCGTGGTCACGGTGCAGTCCGATAGCGGTAACCGGATCATCGGCATGGTGGTGGATGGAGTATCGGATGTATTGAATGTCAATGCCGCCGATATTCAGCCCTCACCGGATTTCGGCTCGGCGGTCCATACCGAATTCATTAACGGGCTGGTGACGATAGAAGCAGGAATGGTCATGTTGCTGGATGTGGATCGCTTGCTGAGCATTGATGAAATGTTTGCGTTGGAAGTGGTGCGTAGCCATGAAGCGCGGGGTGCGACGACTCTGGCGGCGTGAATGCCAGGCAAAACCTTCGGTTCCCGCTTTCCAGACGGAGAGCGGGTTGAGGTGAACCGGGCCACATGCGGGAATGAGCAAAATAAATGGCGAACGCCGAGTTTGAGTTTTCTGACCAGGATTTTCAGCAAATCCGCCGGGTTATCAATCAGGTCGCGGGTATTTCACTGGCTGATGGCAAACGCGAACTGGTGTACAGCCGCTTGTCGCGGCGGTTGCGGCAACTGGGGCTGCGCCGGTTTGAAGATTATTGCGAACTGCTGGAAAGCGGCAACGACCCTGCCGAGTTGAGCGAATTTGTCAACGCGCTGACCACAAACCTGACTTCGTTTTTCCGCGAACCGCATCACTTCGATTTTCTGGCCAACGAGCTGTTGCCCGCTCTGGTGCGGGAGCGCGGTTTTGCCAACCGGCGCTTGCGCATCTGGTCAGCGGGTTGCTCCACCGGCGAGGAACCCTACAGCATCGCCATGATCGTGCGGGAAACCCTGCCAACGGTCGGTTGGGATGTCAAGATTCTGGCGACTGATCTGGATTCCAATGTGCTGGCCACCGGACAACGGGGTATTTATGACTGGGATCGGGTCAAGGATTTATCCGAGGCGCGGCGGCGGCGCTGGTTTCTCAAAGGCTGTGGCGCCCAGGCGGGGCAGGTGCGGGTCGCGCCAGCCCTGTGTGATTTAATCACTTTTAAGCGGCTGAATCTGATGGAGGAATGGCCGATGCGCGGGACTTTTGACATCGTGTTCTGCCGCAATGTGGTGATCTATTTTGATAAACCGACCCAGCAGGTGCTGTTTGATCGTTTCGCTGATTTGATGATCGAACAGGGTCATCTGTTCGTCGGTCATTCCGAGTCCCTGTTCAAGGTGACCGAGCGCTTCGCTCCCTTGGGTAAAACCATCTATCGACGCTGTATTTAGGTGAATCCACATGGCCGCAGTTTTGCGCCCTTCTCATCGTTTGAAGCATTTGCGGCTGGCCGAATTCAGCCAGATGGGCAGTTATTGGGATCCAATTCAGAACATCGAAGTGGTGCGGATTCTGGCCGGCGAGTATTACGCCACCCACTGCGATGAAATGATCACCACCGTGCTGGGTTCCTGTGTCTCGGCGTGCATCCGCGATAAGGTGGTGGGCATCGGCGGCATGAATCATTTCATGCTGCCGGCGGAAACCCGGCCTGGCGGCTTGCCGGGGTATCGCGGCCTCAGTTCGGACACATCGTATGGCGGTTATGCGATGGAGCGGCTGATCAACTGCATTTTCAAATACGGTGGGCGGCGCGAAAACCTGGAGGTCAAGGTGTTTGGCGGCGGGCGCATCACCGGCGGCATGGCCGATATTGGCTTGCAGAATATCGAATTTGTCCGCGCCTATCTGCGCACCGAAGGTCTGGCGATTGCGGCTGAAGATGTCGGCGATGATTTTCCCCGGCGCATGGCCTATTTTCCGGCGACCGGCAAAGTCTGGGTCAAGAAGCTGCGCAATATCCGCAACGAGACCATTATCAAGCAGGAAACTACATACCTCGGCGAGATCCGCCAGCAAACCGCCAAGGGCGGCGACATCGAACTGTTCGGGGACTAAGGCGATGGCAACGAATAAAATCAAGGTCTTGATCGTGGATGACTCGGCGCTGGTGCGACAGATTCTAACCGAGATTCTCAACCGCGATCCGGGGATCGAGGTGGTGGGATCAGCCGCAGATCCTTACGCAGCGCGGGAAAAGATTAAAAAACTGAATCCTGACGTGCTCACTCTGGATGTGGAAATGCCGCGCATGGACGGCTTGACCTTTCTGAGCAATCTAATGCGGCTGCGGCCGATGCCGGTGGTCATGGTGTCGTCGCTGACCGAGGCTGGCGCAGGAGTCACCCTGCAAGCGCTGGAGCTGGGCGCGGTGGACTTCGTGACCAAACCCAAGGTGGATTTGGCGCATACCCTGGATGATTACGCCTGGAAATCCGCGAGAAGGTCAGAATCGCAGCGGGCGCCCGAGTGCAGGATCGCACAACCGCGCCCAGCAGAGTCGCGTCGCCCTCAGCGCCCGTCGTGGCGGAAAAATACTCCGCCGATGTGATCCTGAAACGCGAAGGTCAGCGGCGACCGTTCAAGACCACGGAAAGCATTATTGCGATTGGCGCATCCACCGGCGGCACCGAGGCGATCAAGGAAGTGCTGATCCGCATCCCGCTGGATTGTCCCGGCATCGTGATCACCCAGCATATTCCCGAAGCGTTCAGCGGGCCGTTTGCCCGGCGAATGGATTCGGTGGCCGCTATTTCCGTGTGCGAGGCGCAGGACGGCCAACAAATTATTCCCGGCCATGCCTACATTGCGCCCGGCGACCGGCATTTGATGGTGGTGCGCGACGGCGCCCGTTACGTTTGCCGACTGAGCGATGGACCGCCGGTTAACCGGCATCGGCCCAGTGTGGATGTGCTGTTCCGATCAGTGGCGGAGAATGTCGGCCTGAATGCGGTCGGCGTCATTTTGACCGGCATGGGTGACGACGGGGCGCGAGGGATGAAGGAAATGCAGACCGCTGGCGCGCCGACCATCGCCCAGGATGAGCAAACCAGCGTGGTCTGGGGGATGCCAGGCCAGGCAGTCAAATTGGGCGGGGTGGATAAAATCATGCCGCTGGAGGCCATTCCCGCCCAGATTCTGCGATTCGCCGAGGAGCGTTTCCGATGAGTCGCAGCATTACCCTTCGCAGTTTGAGAACTCGAAAAACAATGGAGAATCGTTCATGTCGTTTGCCCCGCCCCGTCATTAATTTTTACCGGAGACAGCCATGAGCGGCGGTGCGCGGGAAAAAGAATTGCTACAGGTTACGACCGAGGTGTTGGGTGCGCTGCTGGAAGTGCTGATACTTAAGGATCATCGGGTTCACGAAGACATCCGGCGCGGTAAGACCATCATTAGCGACGCCGTGGTCAAGCTGGGCGACAGCTTCAACGGTCTGAACAAGCAGACTCGCTCTCAGCAGCAGGTAGTCGCTTCGCTGATCAACCAGGTGTCGCAGGATCGAGGAGGCCATGCCGGTCAAATCAGCGTGCAGCAAATCGCCGATGGCATGTCGGCGATCCTGGGTGGATTCATGGACATGCTGGGCGAGGTCAGCGCCCAAAGCAGCGGCGTGATCGCCAAAATGGAAGCGATGACCGAGGTCATGAATCAGACTTTTTCACTGCTGGCCAATGTCGAGATGATCACCAAGCAGACCAATCTGCTGTCATTGAACGCCTTTATTGAGGCCGCCCGATCCGGTGAAGCCGGACGGGGCTTTCAGGTGGTGGCGTCAGAGATGCGCAATTTGTCGCATGGTTCGGCCAAGCTGAATGAGCAAATTCGGGTTCAGGTCGAGAAGTCCAAAAAGATCGTCAGTGAAACCCGCGAGGTGGTGAATCAGATGGCGATGCGTGACATGGATGCGCTGACCGAAGCCAAGGGTGACGCCGATCTGCTATTCGTCAAGCTGGCGGATATGAATGCGCATATCTCCGAAAATCTGGGTCAGGTGTCCGAAATGACCCTGAGCATTGATCACAGCGTCGGGATGGCGGTGCAGTCCTTGCAATTCGAGGATATTGTCAGTCAGTTGTTGACCCACGCTGAACGTGAGATCGGCGAGCAGGATCAGGTGTTGGCGGATTTGCGCGGGCGTTTGCAAAGTTATATGGATGCGGTTCGCGGTGGGCGTGACGCTTGGGCGGCGTTATGCCATCTGAGCGATGGTTTACAGGCGCTCCGGGGTTCAGCGATGTCACAGAAAAGCACAACTGTTTTGCAGCAATCGATGGATGAAGGCGATGTTGAGCTATTTTGAGCGGCGAGCGCAATTTGCGAAGTCAATCTGCAGGCGATGTGGCGGAAAACTTGATAGGGCGGAGAAAGCAACGATGCAACTGGCGCGGATGATGCGAATAGGGCTGGCAGCGGCGCTGCTGATGATGGGCGTGAGTCCGGCTTGGGCGCAGGATTCCCGTCCTGACGCCCGCTTGCAGTTTTCCGGCATTTCGGTCGGGCTGCTGTTTGGCTATAACCAAGGGGAAGGGACACTGGAGTTTGCAGGTCAGCAGTATCCATTTACCGTGTCGGGCATCCGGCTGGCTACGGTCGGGATCAGCCGGATCAGTGCGGCGGGTCAAGTGTACCGCTTGCGTGAAGTCGCTGATCTGGCGGGCCGATATGTGATGGCTGAGGGTGGGTTTACCGTGGGACAAGGCGGTGGCGGCGCGGTGTTGCGCAATGAAAAAGGGGTGACGCTGTACTTGCAGAATGTCCAGCAGGGCCTTGAATTGACCTTCGGCGGCGGTAGTTTCTCGATTGCGCTGACCGAGCCAACCAGTCCAGCAACTCCAGCGCCTGCAACTCCAGCCCGTTGAGGATACGCGGGTTTTCGGTTCGGCGCGGTTGCGCCGCCAACGATGATGAGGCGCAGCGGCGATGATCGAACAGATTCTGCTCGGCAACAGCTCTTTGGCAGGGGTGCGGGAAATTGGCGGTTTCGGCCAGCCTTTGCATTTGCTCTATCCGCAAATCCGGGCGGTGCTGACCAATGAACTAGGGCCGGAAGCGGCGACTATCTTCGCTGAACCGGTGGTTGATCGGGTTGGCAACCGGATTGACTGGTACACCCAGGGCGATCCCGATCAGCCGCCGTCGCCTTTCAATGCGCTGCCCGATCATCAGCGTCAAGCTGTCGGCAGCCAGATTGATGACTTCCTTCGGCGTGGCTGTGACTTGGCGGAACGCTATGTGGCCTCTGCCGATCCGCGCCGGGTGCAGTTGGGCGCGTTGTTGCAAGCAGTGCTGCATCCGCCCGCCGAGTCTGACGTATTTCTGGTTCACGACCAGCCAGTGATCATCGGCTGGGCCTTTGCGCGGGATCGACCCTGGGATATGGCGGCAAATCCGGTGCGCAGCCCCGCGTCGCCAGTGCATCAATTGGCGGCTGCGCCCCATGATGTCGCCATCCCCGACATGGCTATACCGGAACTGACGAGCGCTGCCGCACCGGAATCGGCTTCGCTGCCCGGCGCTGAACCCGCATCGAGTGCGCCGCAGCCCGAATTGCCACCGCCGCTGCCACCGCCGCCGGTTCCGCCGCAAGAACCGATAACGCCCTCTGTGGCTCCTTTGCCATTGCCGTCGCAAGAAATGATGCCCACTGCAATCCCGGTTGATCCCATGCCGGAATCCGTAGCGGCGCAACAGGAGGAAGGCGGCAAATCATCGTCTTGGCTGTGGTGGCTGATTGCATTGATCGTGCTGCTGGCTCTGTTTGCCGCGTACTGGTTGATGCAGGATCGGACGCAGTCGGTAGCACCGGAACGCGCCGCGACTCAGCAAGCCCAGTTGGACGCGGTTCCACCTCCTTCACCGGATAGCTCAGCCCGAATCGCACCCCGGTCGGCGTCGCCCGGCTCGACTTCAGCGGTAGCCGTTAAACCGGCGATTCCTGTGGATGCCATGCTGTCGCCTCGGCCTGATGGGATCAGCTCATTGCCGGTGAGCCCGGCTCCGATGAGTGAAGCGGGATCGAAGCAGGCGGCGGCAATGCCGCCAGCAACCGGCGAACGCCGCGTCGAGAGGACAATTGCCGCTGACGATGCGGCCGGTGAATTAAAGACCGCTTCACAGCCGCTGCCGACTCGCGCCAGTTCCACCGCTACCGCGCCGTTGGCTGCCGCCGAACCCTCGCTTGAACAGGCGTTGAGCGGGCGTGAATCGAAGCCGCCTGCCGCATCAAAATCGCCACTGCCGCCGATCAAGGCCGAACCGACTTCCGAAGAACGTCGGGAATTCGCCAGTCGGATGTCGGCGACCGGCGCGGGCACCGGCGAGATTACCGCCACTCTGTTATGGAACAGCCCCAGCGATTTGGACTTGCTGGTGCGCTGTCCATCTGGACAGCAGCTTGATTACCGATCTCCGGCTGAGTGTGGCGGTGCGCTGGATGTGGACGCCAACGCCGCCCGCGCCAGCCTGAGCGCCCGACCGGTGGAGAACGCCTTCTGGCCCGCTGGCAAGGCAGCGCCAGGAAATTATGAAATTGCGGTGCGCTACGCCCCGCGCAAGGACGAACAAAACCCGCAGGAAACACCGTTTCAGGTGCGCTTGATTCGAGACGACCAGGAGTCGGTGTTCAAGGGGGTGGTTCGGCCTAATACGGTAACTTCAGTGACGACGTTCAGGGTCGAGCGATGAATATTGGCTGCTGACAGCATCCCCATTCACAGGCATTAACAGGACTTTCGCTTACTTACCTTTTTCGTCATTCCCGCGTAGGCGGGAATCCAGTAAGCCGCTGAAAAGACTGGATACCCGCATTCGCGGGTATGACGAATTTACGGGTTTGGCGAAAGTCCTGATTAAGCTACATCCGTTCGCCCTGACGCTTCGGCAAGCTCAGCGGTCGAAGGGCATTCACCGGTGAAACGGGGCGTGGCCATACGACAGGCTCTCAGTTCGCTCCGAACGGCTTATGAACTCGAAGCGAACGTCCTGATTCAATTAGACCCATGAGGTATGCATCGTGTCGAGTTATACAATTAGCCTGATCTGGCAGCGTGCGACGCCGGATTTCGACATAAAAACCTTCAATCGCAATCACCGCTGGTATTTGTCCGGCGGCCAAGCCGTAGAAGGGTCCGCTGCGCCTGAATATGCGGGTAACGCGGATATGAGCAATCCAGAAGAAGCCTTGCTGGCGGCGCTGGCCAGTTGCCACATGTTAACCTTCCTGTCCATTGCTGCTCTCAGAACGCTGATAGTGGATGGCTATGCTGATGATCCAGTCGCCGATCTGGGCAAGAACGAGAAGGGCAGGATGATGGTTTCCAGGCTCATTCTGCGCCCGAAAGTAACCTTTGGCGGGGATGCAACCCCCGATGTTGACACCATTCTGAATCTGCATCGCAAGGCGAAGGAAAACTGCTTTATCGGTAATTCGCTGCTCAGCGAGATTATTCTGAAACCGCGTTTTTGAGGTTAGGCCGCATTGCATCATCCTGTAATATCTGCGATTAATCTGGCTTGCATCGCTGTTTTGGCTGATTTATAAATCCATCTTCATGACTCATGACAAGAGACCAAAGAATGAGTGTGCGGATGTTTGGCAAGCTAATGACTGTTGTCGGTATTTTGATTTTTGATAGCGCTGACTAGCGCCTGTGTCTCAAGCCACATTGAGTCTCCGCCGCCGCCGCCGCTGGCGTCAAATTCAGAAATAACGCCGCGTGGCTCCTGGTTGCTGGTGGATACCAAAGCTGACACTTTGACGGTGATGCAGGATAACCGCCCGGTTGAAGTATTTCGCCAGATCGCTTTGGGCAGCAGTGGCGCAGGAGTTAAAGTGCGTCGGGGCGACAATAAAACCCCCATTGGCGTATTTCGGGTGGGTTGGGTCAATGACAACAGCCGCTTTAAAACTTTTATCGGACTGGATTATCCCAATCCCGAATATGCCGAGCGCGCCTTGCGGGAACGGCGAATTAGCCAGGCCACTTATGAGCGCATCCGCTCGGCTTGGGCGAGTGGTTACACGCCGCCGCAGGATACGCCGTTGGAGGGCAGATCGGCATTCATGGCGTGGGCGCAGGCGATCCAGGGGTGCATGGCGCGGGCATCAACTGGACCAGCGGTTGCGTGGCGCTGGATAACCGGCAGATCAAGGCGCTCAGACCTTGGGTAAAAAAGGGGATGCGCGTTGAAATTCGATAGGCTGGCAGATGACGATGGAATTGTCCGCAATTCTGAATTTCGTTATATAATGGCTTTGTTGTGTTGTGGCAACTTGGTTGTGTTTCGGCAACAGTACCGCTGTCGGGTACTTTGAGCTGTTTTTGAATAATCCCAGGAGTTGAAAATACGATGGTTCTCAAGACTGTAACCCAGATTTCCGCGCTGGCTTTGATTGCCGCTCTGACCGTGGGCTGCGCCAGCACCAGTGACTTGGCGGTGGTGCAGAAGGATGCCAGCGAAGCCAAAGCAATGGCCCGTAATGCAATGGACACGGCTAACGAAGCCAAAATGATCGCGGGTGAAGCCAAGTCCATGAGCATGGCGACTGAAGAAAAGATCAATCGCGCATTCAAGCGCTCGATGTTCAAGTAAAGCGAATGCTTCCAGCCAGCCGACGGCTTGACGGCAATAAAAAACCCCGCGACGCGGGGTTTTTTTGTGGTTTCGGCATTTATAGCCTGATTCGCTGGCGGCGGTTCAATCGGCGCGTTTGGCCCATAATCTGCTGATGGCCGGGCCACCGGTGCGCTGATCGGGGATAAGGCGCCGGATTGATCGGCGCCGGGCGCACGAACGGCGAAGTTGCGCCGGGCATTTCCACCGGGTACTGATGATAGGGCGGCGGCGGTTGGTAACCGGTCGCGGAACTGCCGCCATAAGGCGGGATGTATGCAGGCGGCTGGACCGGAATGGGACGGTCTGTGGGTAATGGCGCAGCGTCAGCAGGAGAGGGTGAACGGTAAGCGGGCGTCCGGTTCGCTACCGGGTCGGCAGTGACCGGCTGTACGCTGTTCATCGCTTCGGCAGGCCGTTCTGTACCCGGATCGGTATAGATCGCCACCGGAATCCCGCTGGATTGCTGCACCGCAACCTCCAGCGTCGCCTGATCCACGCCCGGCAGATCCGGGCCCAATCTTGGCCGCAACCGCTTGCAGCGCCTGATCCAGGGTCACCTTAATCGGCAGGTTGTCCTCTGCCAGCGGCTCATGCGATTCAACCATTAAAATCCCATTGAAGCGGCCAACTTTAACCGGCTGGTCAACCAGCCGCACCGGAGTGCCGACGGACGTCATGCCGAACAGTCGCTCGATGTCTTCCGGGTACATCCGTACGCAGCCATGAGTCACTCTCATGCCAATGCCATAGGGTTTATTGGTGCCGTGGATTAAATAGCCCGGTACGCCCAGCCGCATGGCGAAGCGCCCTAGCGGATTGTCAGGGCCGCCCGGAATCACGTCCGGCAAAATATCGCCCTCGGCGGCGTGTTCCGCCTTGATTGACGCTGGGGGCCGCCACGCCGGATCGACCTCTTTGGCGATGACTTTGGTCAAGCCCATCGGCGTTTTCCAATCCATGCGGCCAATGCTTACCGGGTAAGTCGCTACGGTGCGTGGTTCATTGCCATTCGCCTTGGGATAGTAATACAGCCGCATTTCGGCGATGTTGAGAACGATGCCTTCACGCGGAGTATCCGGCAGGATGTAGCGGGTCGGCAGCACAATCGGATTGCCCGCGCCGGGCGCCCAGCGATCAACGCCGGGATTGGCGTGAACGATTTCGTCGTAGCCCAGGCTATGGCGGCGAGCGATGTCAATCAGGGTATCCTCCTGGGTGGCGTAAACCACCTTGACCTGCCCAATAACATCGCTGTCCGGCGGTAGCGGATAAATCGTGGCGTTCGCGGAGCTGGCGGCCAGCCACCCCAACAGCAGCCAGGACACAGGTTTCAGGAATCGGCTTGACATAGATTTATCTCACTCATCTCGCATTTCATTCAATAGTTTGAGGCAAAGCGATGACCGTTTTGCCGTGATGCTGGATCATACCGCATCGCCACTGTTCGACTGTGGGCAACGGTTCGCTCGCCAGATGCATGCGCCTTGGCATGGACCATTGGATTCATGCAACGCAGACAGCGTTCCCATTGAAAATGCCACGCCATCCCAATAAACCCAAAAATAATGCAAAAATTCATGTCATGAGCTAGGCTTGAATGTGACCTTTATCAAACAGTTTTTAAACATTTTAAAAGCATCGCGCCCTCCGCGCCCAGAGGCCAACGGCTCGGCGGATGAACCCCAGAGGTGTTGCAATGGCGGAATCCAGTACGCTGGCGCAGACGATTCACGACATCGTTCAGCGCCACAACAGCATGTCAACCCGACTGCTGCAAATCCTGCGTGAGGTGCAGGACAGCCTGACGTGGCTATCGCCCGCTGCGCTGGAATGCGTAGCTGAAGAACTTGGGATGGCCGCATCTCAAGTAGGGCGCGTCGCCGCCTTTTACTCTTTTCTTTATACCGAACCGCACGGCTCCTACGACATTCTGTTCAGCGACAACATTACTGACCGGATGCTCGGCAACCGCGAACTGCTGCATTATCTTTGCGACCGTTTGAATGTAACTATCGGCAAAACCCGAGCCGACGGCGTGGTCACGGTAGGAGTCACCTCCTGCACCGGGATGTGCGACCAAGGCCCAGCGGCGCTGGTCAACGGCTATGCCATTACCCGCCTCGATAAACCTCGTCTGGATCAGATCGTGGATCTGGTCAACAGCCATACCCCGTTGAGCGACTGGCCGCGTGAGTTTTTTGATGTGACCAGCAATATCCGCCGCGCTGATATTTTGATTGGTCGACATTTCGCCGATGGCACCGCGCTGCGGGCGGTGGAAAAAATCGGCGCCCAGGCGATGTTGCAGGAAATGGTCAAGTCTGGTTTGCGCGGTCAGGGCGGCGCCGGTTTCAAATCGGCGGCCAAATGGATGTCCTGCCGCGATGCGCCCGGTGACGTGAAATATGTTATCTGCAATGCCGACGAGGGCGAACCCGGCACATTTAAAGATCGGGTGCTGATGCAGGAATTCGCTGATCTGGTGTTCGAGGGCATGACCCTGTGCGGTCGGGTGGTAGGCGCTCGCCAAGGCTTCGTCTATTTGCGCGGCGAATACCGCTATCTGCTGGAATCGCTGCGAGCCACCTTGCGCCGTCGCCGCGAAGTCGGGCTGCTGGGCGAGGCGATCCTTGGCGATCCCAGCTTCAACTTCGATATTGAGATTCATCTGGGCGCTGGCGCCTATGTGTGCGGTGAAGAATCGGCGCTGATCGAATCGCTGGAAGGCAAGCACGGCGTTCCCCGCATTCGTCCGCCGTTTCCCACGACCCACGGCTATTTGAACAAGCCAACCGTGGTCAACAACGTCGAAACTTTCGCGGTCACCGCTAAAATTGCCGTAGAAGGCGGCGACTGGTTCGCCAAGCGCAGCAGCTCCGAATCCAAGGGCACCAAGCTGCTCAGTATCAGCGGCGACTGCGAGCGCCCCGGGATTTATGAATATCCGTTTGGCGTCACCGTGCGGCGGATTCTGGAAGACTGCGGCGGTCAGGATGCGCAAGGCGTCCAGATCGCCGGTCCGGCCGGGCATGTGATTTCCGCCGATCAATTTGATCGGCATATCAGTTTTGAAGATTTGGCGACCGGCGGCTCGTTCATGGTGTTCGGCTGGCATCGCGATATTCTCGACGGCATCCGTAACTTTACCCATTTCTTTGCTCACGAAAGCTGCGGCTTCTGCACCCCGTGCCGGGTAGGCACATCATTGATGCGCGATCTGATGGATAAGGTGCATTCCGGTCACGGCACGCAAGCGGATCTCGATGAAATGCGCAGTATCGGGCAGATCATGCGCGCCGCCAGTCATTGCGGCCTGGGTCACACTGCGCCCAATCCGGTAATCAGCAGTCTGGATCAGTTCCCGGAGTCCTATCAGCGGCGGTTGCGCTCGACCAGCTATGAGCCGGCTTTCGATCTGGATGCAGCTCTTGGCGACGCCCGGCGGCTTACTGGCCGCACTGATCCCGGCGCTTATCTGAGCGAGGATAGTCACGCTTAAGCAGTGGATTTTAATAATCGCGCGCGCTCCCTGCGACAGAGCGCTTTCATGATCGGATTCGCTGAGGAACAAGGTAGGAACTAGGCATGAGCGAAGACCAGAGTTTTACCCTGGACGGCCGGGTTATTCCGTTCGAGGACGGCCAGACCATTATGGAGGCGGCCCACGCCGCTGGCGTTTACATTCCGCATCTGTGTTTCAACCCGGAGTTCACCCCGCACGGCAGTTGCCGGGTGTGCGTGGTCAAGGTCAATGACCGCACTCAGGCGTCCTGCACCACGCCAGCGGCTAAAGGCCAGGTGGTGCAGAGCGAGACGGAGTATTTGCGCGATATTCGGCGCGGTATTCTGCAAATGCTATTTGTGGAGGGCAATCACGTTTGTCCCGGTTGCGAGAAAAGCGGCGCCTGTCAATTACAGGCGGTCGCCTATTACGTCGGCATGCTGGCCCCGCATTTCAAACACTTTTATCCGCAGCGGTCGGTAGACGCGACCCATCCAGACGCCGCGATAGATTTCAACCGCTGCATTCTGTGTGAATTATGCGTACGGGCCAGTCGCGACATTGACGGCAAAAATGTCTTTGCCGTGCAGGGGCGTGGGATCAAGGCCCATCTGGTGATTAACACGCCGTCCGGCAAGTTGGGCGCGACCAATTTCAGCCTGGAAGACAAAGCCGCGCAGGTCTGTCCGACGGGGGCGATTCTGGTCAAGCATCGAGGTTATGAAACCGCCATCGGCCATCGGCTATACGACCGCAAGCCGATTAACGTCGTCGGCGATGTGGCGCAAATACCGGAAAGTGAGGGAGGACGCCGCCATGAGTGAACCGAGCAAGAAATTAAAAGTGGCGACCTGTTCATTAGCCGGCTGTTTTGGCTGCCATATGTCGCTGCTTGATCTGGATGAACGGTTGTTTGATCTGGTTGATCTGGTCGAATTTGATCGCAGCCCGATTACCGATGTCAAGATAATAGGCCACTGCGATGTCGGCATTATCGAAGGCGGGGTGGCGAACGCCGAGAATGTCCATGTGCTAAGAGACTTCCGGGCGCATTGCAAGATTTTAATTGCGATGGGGGCGTGTGCATTGAATGGCGGCATTCCGGCCATGCGCAATCAATATGCGCTCAAGGACTGCCTCGATGAATCCTATATGCACGGAATTGGACTGGCGAACGCCAAAATTCCCAATGACCCGGAAATCCCGCTGTTATTGAATCAGGTGCATCCGATTCATGAAATCGTGAAGATTGACTATTACCTGCCGGGTTGTCCGCCGTCAGCAGACACTATCTGGACCTTTCTCACTCAGTTGTTGTCCGGTCAGCCCATCGCGCTGGCTTATACCCAGCTTCATTACGATTAAGCCGAAACGATTCCGCTGTCGCCGCCAAGGCGCAGCGGATCAAGTTAATCCGGTTAAGGAGTGCGTGTCATGAGTGTGGTGGAAACAGTCTCTAATCCCGAACAGTTGACCCGAATCGCCATTGATCCAGTGACCCGGGTTGAAGGCCACGGCAAAGTCACTTTGCTGGTGGATCAGGATCGCCGGGTTCGTCAGGCGCGACTGCATATTGTCGAATTTCGCGGCTTTGAGAAATTCATTCAGGGTCGGCCTTATTGGGAATTGCCGGTTATTGTGCAGCGGCTCTGCGGTATTTGTCCGGTCAGTCATCATCTGGCGGCGGCGAAAGCGGTGGATCAATTAGTCGGCGCCCGCGTTATTCCGCCAACCGCGGAAAAAATTCGGCGGCTGATGCACCTGGGTCAGACCTTGCAATCCCATGCAGTGCATTTCTTTCATCTGGCGTCGCCGGATTTTCTGTTTGAATTTGACGATCCGGTTGCTCATCGCAATATCGTTGGCGTAAGGCCGATCATCCTGATGTAGCCCGTCAAGGCGTGAAATTGCGCAAATTCGGCCAGGAGGTGATCCGGATCACCGCCGGTAAGCGGGTGCATGGCACTGGCGCGATTCCCGGCGGCGTCAACAAGTCATTAACGCTGGAGGATCGCAATTACCTGCTGGCCGATGTGGATCAGATGATCCAGTGGGGCCGCGATGTGATTGGGCTGATGAAAAAGTCTTATGAGGCCAATCCGAATTATTTCAGCCGCTTTGCCACCATTCGCTCCAATTATCTGAGTCTGGTGCGGGCGGACGGGGCCTTGGACTTATATCATGGCGGGCTGCGGGCCAAGAATGCGCAAGGTGGGATTATCTTCGACCATCTGGATTACCAGCGTTATTACCAGGTGATTCATGAGCAGGTGAAGTCATGGAGCTATATGAAGTTTCCGTTCATCAATTCATTGGGGCCGGAAAAAGGTTGGTATCGAGTTGGGCCGCTGGCGCGAATTAACAATTGCGATTTTATCCCAACGCCACTGGCGGAAGTAGAGCGGCAGGAGTTCATGGCAATGGGCAAGGGTCAGCTTATTCATGTGACCTTGGCCTATCATTGGGCGCGAATGATTGAATTGCTGTATTCGGCTGAGGCGATTAAGGAATTGCTGCTCGACCCGGATATTTTCGGTGATGAACTGGTAGCGCGTGGCGAAATGGCTTATGAAGGCATTGGCGTGGTTGAAGCGCCGCGTGGCACCTTGTTCCATCATTACCGGATGAGCGAAGACGGGCTGATTGAGAAAGCCAACCTGATTGTTTCCACTACCAATAATAATCAGGCGATGAATGAATCCATTCGCCGGGTGGCTGAGCGTTATCTCGACGGCAAGGAATTGACCGAGCCGCTGCTTAATCAGATTGAAGTCGCCATCCGCGCCTATGACCCCTGTTTGTCCTGTGCGACGCACGCTTTAGGCCAAATGCCGCTGTATGTGGAGCGGGTGGACGTTGCGAGCGGTGAACGAGTGGATTGCCTGGTGCGGGATGCTGATGGAACCGTCCATAACAGCCTCTAGGCGGGATGGCCCCAGCGTCATCATTCTCACCTGCGGCAATCCGAGCCGGGGCGATGATGCGCTGGGGTCGCTGTTTGCGGAGCGACTGGAACGGGCGCGAGAACAGTTTGGTTGGGACGATGTTGATCTGTTCACCGATTTCCAGTTGCAGATTGAACATGCAGTGGATTTGGAAGGACGGACGCTGGCGTTATTTGTGGACGCCAGCATTTCCTGTCCCGCGCCCTACCAACTCACCCGCCTGCAACCGGCTTGCGATACCAGCTACACCAGTCACGCCCTGTCGCCAGCAGCAGTATTACAAGTCTATGCGCAAGTAAATCACGCGCCGCCGCCCCCCGCTTTTCAACTGGCGATTCGCGGCGATTCGTTTGAACTGGGCGAACCCATGAGCGCCGCCGCCGAAACGAATCTGACGGCGGCCCTCGCCTTCACGGTTGAACAATTGCTGACCGCGCCCGATCCGGCGCAATGGATGCGGTGGGTGGAATAAACCGCGATGTTTTAATCAAGGCGCAGAAGCTCCTGTCCGCCTGACAAACTGCCCAATCCGTGCAAACGCCTCCTGCGCTTCGGGCAGAATCGGCTCGAACAAATGCCAGACATGCAACACCTCCGGCCAGGTTTCCAGTTCTGCGATTGATCCGGCGGCTCGCGCCTTATTCACATAACGCCGGGCGTCGCCCAGCATCATTTCCGCTTCGCTTACTTGAATCAGCACCGGCGGCAAGCCTGATAAATCGCCATAAATGGGTGAGATCAGCGGATTGGGCGGCGTAATCCGGTTCATCATCCAGATCATCAGCAACCGGATCGACTGCGGCATTCGCAAAAACCATTTGAGGCCCGGCCCCAGCATTGGATCGGTGGGCAGATTGCTTTTCAGCGTCGGGCTGGACAGTGTCATGTCCGTGCCGGGTGAAAGCGCAATCGCGCCTTTGGCCGCTGGCAATCCGGCGTCACGCGCCCAGGCGAGCAGCATCAAGGTCAGATTGCCGCCGGATGAATCGCCGGCGATCCACAGTTCCCGCGCTGGGGCTGCGCCCGCTGGCCCTTGCGCCAGCAGCCAGCGATAAGCGGTCTGGCAGTCGGCGATCATCTCCCGGCGGGTATGTTCCGGCATCAGCCGATAATCCAGCGCCAGCACCGAGGCGCCGGTTACTCGCGCCAGATGGGTGGTGATCACCCGGTAACCTGCGGGACAACCACTGATAAAACTGCCGCCGTGCAGATAGAGCAGACGGCGATCCGGATCGGAGTGCGGAGCCAGTACCCATTCGCCAGGCGCGCCGTTGATATCGGCGACTTCGATTCGATAACCGCCGTCGTGGATCAGCAGCGTGGGTTCGCAAAAGCCCTGCGCCAGAATGCGCCTGACCGCCGCCAGCCATTCCTTGCGGTTTTGGCGGCGGGCGGCGCGGATGTCCGCTGAAGTGCGTTCCCAAAGGCGCAGCGTTTGCTGATGTTCCGGGCTGGCCCGATCCCGCGAACCCACTCGACTATCCAGCATCGGCTGATCGTAGGCCAGCAGGCTTGCCCCTTTGAGAAAGTAGCGGATCAGCAGCCATGCCACGAAAAGAAACCATAACAGCGCCATGAGCGGCGCCAGGCTCCAAATCAGCATAAAAATAGCCTCTCTTTGCAGGGTGATGACTCAATTCCAGGGCCGCACCGTATGCGCGTGATTCAGCGGGCCATAGCCCTGACCGAGAGGGGGTGCGGTGCGAATGGCTTCCTGCACATAGGTCAGCCCGCGCCGGACTGCCGCATTCAACGCCAAGCCTTGCGCCAGTCCGGTCGCAATAGCCGAAGCCAGAGTGCAGCCCGCGCCATGAATGTTGCGGCTGGATAATCGGGGCGCGCTGAAAATTTCCATGTCGTCGCCCCAGACCAGCACATCATGAATCAAATCGCCGGGCAAATGCCCACCTTTGACCAGCACCGCCGTCGGCCCCAACGCCAGCAGGGCGTGAGCGGCTGCCTTCAGATCGTCGAAATGGCGAATGGACTGGCCGCTCAACGCTTCCGCCTCGCGGACATTGGGCGTAATGACCGTGGCGCGGGGTAATAACTGCTGAATCAGGGTTTCGCTTGCCGCAGGATCGAGCAGCGCAGCGCCGCTCTTGGCGTACATCACCGGGTCAACGACCAGCGGAATACCCATTGCCGCACTATCCAGCGTCTCGACCACGGCGGCAATGACGGCAGCGTTATGTAACATTCCAGTCTTGATGCTGTCCGCGCCAATGTCGGTCAAGACCACCCGCATCTGCTGCGCGATAAACCCCGGTTCCACACCGACGACGCCAAAAACGCCTTGCGTATTCTGTGCGGTCAGCGCGGTAATTGCCGTGGCGGCATACCCGCCCAACGCAGTAACCGTCTTCAGATCGGCCTGAATTCCCGCGCCGCCGCCGGAATCCGAACCCGCCACAATCAGCACCCGTCCATTCATTTTTATGTGCGCTCCTGTTCCACGTTTTAACAATTGCGTAACGTGACAAAAAAAAAGTAGCGTACTGTTTTTTCACGGACAGTGATGCTAAAAATCATGCGGATCGAATCCCCCCTGTGCCTCTATACCGCCTCTGTACCGCCGGAGTGGATTGACCACAACGGCCACATGAACGTCGCCTATTATGTGCTGGCGTTCGACCATGCCACTGACGCCTTCACCGATGCCCTGGGAATGGGGCCGGATTATCGTGAACAGCAGCAGTGTTCGGCCTTCGTGGTCGAATCGCACGTTAACTATCAACGCGAACTGAGAGTGGACGATCCGTTTCGGATTACCACCCAACTGCTTGGTTTCGACAGCAAGCGGATTCACTGCTTTCACCGCCTGTATCACGGCAGCCGAAACTTTTTGTCGGCGACCACTGAATTAATGCTGATTCATGTGGATTTGACCGAGCGGCATAGTGCGCCGATGACGTTGCCGATCCTGGATGGCCTGAGCGTGTTAATGACCGCGCACAGCCAGATGTCGCGACCGCCGCAATCGGGCCGGGTGATGGGCGTCCGCGCCAAGACCCCGACCATTCATTATGAAAAGCCGGTATTGCGGGTGCTGGCTCGTTAATCACTGGCAACAGCGCGGTGCGCCGCGCTGGTCAGCAGAGGTTCAGTCTGCGCAATCTAATCTGCCTGCTACGAAAACGTAACTGTGTGGAGAAATAGCCATGACCAAAACATTACCGGTTTTGTTATTTGCAACCCTGCTCAGCGCGCCCCCTGTCCTGCTCGCGGGCGGCAGAGGCGACGCCATTTGGGGCGCCGCTGTGGGTGGCGCGGTGGGCGCGGCCATTGGTTCGGAACTGGGTGGGCGTGACGGCGCGATTGTCGGCAGTGCGATTGGCGCTACCACCGGTGCGGCTGCCGCTACTCGGCATCACCACTACTACGATTCGCCAAGGTATCGTCGGGGCTATGCTCATCGCGATTACGGCCCGCCGCCCGCCTATTACTATCGCCACGGACGGGATCGGGGCTATCACTCGCGTTACCGCGACTGGGAGTGAGATACAAAACAGTCTTCCAGACTGTTCTTTTTTTCAAGCCCATCGCTCTGGCTTTAACATCCAGCCGTTCATATCCCGCAAACCCAGATCGGCAACAAAAACTTCAGAGCCGATCGGGATCAAATTTTGTTATTCTTCATCCCGCCAAAGCCCCGTGTACTCACTGGCGCGATCCTTTGCCCAGTGAGCGGCGGATGTAGATTGATAGCCCTGAATACCCTTCAATTTTGACCAAATTTGCCCAAAACGCCCTGCTAACGCTGGAAAAGCGGCTACCGCTCGCATTTTTCCGCCCCGAAGCCGGGCTGCGCGTTGCCGCAACCGTGGTCAATGCCGTCCTGGTGATCGCCGTGGCTTATGCGCTGGCAAGCCTGACCCTGACCTTCTGGTTTGGCCCGTCGGCTCCGGCGGTGATCACGCCCGCTGCAACCACTGGATCATCCGCCAGCGCCAGTCACTTATCGCCCCCTGATGAGGCGGCCATCGCCGCATGGCATCTGTTTGGCCGATTACAATCCAGCCCACCCGTCGCTGCGCCCACTCCGCCGCCCGCTCCCTTGCCAGTGACGCCGCTGAATCTGCGGCTGGTCGGGATGATTTTCCTTGAGCAGAGCAGCGACCGCGCCCTGGCGCTGATCGCTGAAGCCAACGGAGTCGAACGCGGCTATCGAGCGGGTGAAGCGTTGCCCGGCGGCGCCAGGCTGGAGCGGGTTCAGCGCGATCATGTAGTGGTGTCGCGCAATGGCCGCCAGGAAGTGCTGAATCTGCCCAAACTGGGTGATCCCAACAGCACGCCACCCGCGTCGCCGCCGTTGCCCACGGTATCCGGGCCGGAAGCGGAGCCGACTTCTTCCGTCGAGCCGCAGGTGATTGACGCCAGCGTGGTCGCCCAGCGGCTGCGCGGCGAAATGGCGACGCGGCCGCAGGCCCTCGAAGACATTGCTTTTGCCAATCCTTATGTGCAGAGCGGTCAGTTTCTCGGCTTTCGGCTGCGCCGGGGCGCGACCGGCAACTGTTGCAGCAGTTGGGACTGAACAGCGGCGATGTGATCACCGAAATTAACGGCAGCCGCCTGAACAATCCGATGCAGGGTTTTTCCATGTTGCAGGAAGTAATGAACGCTGATCAGGTCAGTGTGCGGGTGCTGCGCAATGGCGCGGAACTGCCCCTGACCTTTTCCCTCGGCGGTTCATTGCCACGATGAACGCCATCTTGCTCACCGATTGCCGACCATGACGATGATCCACTGGCTAATGAATCAACCTCTTTTTTCCCGCTGGACATTAGGTCCCGGCTGCGCGTGGAGCGGGCTGCTGCTGGCGCTCTGTCTGGCGCTGCCCGTGAACGCCGCGCCGGTGACGCTGAATCTCAAGGACGCCGAGATCAACGCGCTGGTGGAGAGCATGTCGGTGCTGACCGGCAAAAACTTCATTGTCGATCCGCGAGTGAAGGGCCGGGTCACCATCATTTCCTCCAAGGCGATGGACGAAAAGGAACTCTATGAGGTGTTTCTGGCGGTGTTGAGCGTTCATGGTTTCGCCGCAGTGCCCAGCGGCAAAGTCATCAAAATCGTGCCCGCCGCCGGCGCCAAGCAGGAGAGCATTCCCACAGTGGATCGGCGCGACGGGGTGGAAGCCGATCAGATCGTGACCCGGGTTATTCAGGTGCAGAATGTGTCCGCCGCCCAGATTGTGCCGATTCTGCGCCCGCTGATTCCACCGCAGGGTCATTTGGCCGCCTATACCCCGACCAATGTGCTGATCATTTCCGACAGCGCCGCCAATGTGGAGCGCATCGCCAGCATCATCTCGCGCGTGGATTTGGCCAGTAATGAAGAAGTTGAAATCGTGGCCTTGCGCCACGCCTCGGCGACCGAGATTGTGCGGGTGCTGACGGCCCTGGAACAGGGCAAGGCCCGCAACGATCCGGCGGCGGCGGTCGGAACGCCGCCGCGCATGGTGGCCGACGAACGCACCAATAGCATTTTGCTCAGTGGCGACAAAGCATCGCGGTTGCGGTTGCGGGCGATCATCACGCACCTGGATACCCCGCTGGACAGCGGCGGCAATACCCAAGTCATCTATCTGCGTTATGCCAAAGCCAAAGATTTAGCGACGGTGTTGCAGGGCGTCAGTAAAAATCTCAGCAACGAGACGTCGCGGAATGCGCCAAGCCCGGTGCAGATTCCCGGCGGAACGCCCGGCAGCAGCGGCAGCAGTGGCGGCGGTCTGGCCGACATTCAGGCCGATGTAGCGACCAATTCGCTGGTCATCACCGCGCCGCCGGAAATACTCCGCTCCTTGCGGGCGATCATTGCGCAACTGGACATTCGGCGCGCCCAAGTGCTGGTTGAAGCCGTCATCGCCGAAATTTCCGCCGAGAAAACCGCCGAACTGGGGGTGCAATGGGCCGTCGGATCCAGCGCCGCGATTGGCTTCACCAACTTCGACGCAGGCAACTCCAGTCTAGCCAATATCATCGGCCTGGCGGCCCAGGCTGACACCGGCGACTTGACCGCAATTTCAGCAGCGCGGGTCCCGCAAGGCATCCAGGTCGGCATCGGTGATTTCACCGGCAACAATCGCTTTGGCGCGCTGATTAGCGCCTTGGCCAAGGATGCGGATACTAATGTGCTGTCCACGCCAACCGTCGTCACGCTGGATAACGAAGAGGCGGAAATCATCATTGGTCAGAACGTGCCATTTGTGACCGGCTCCTACACCACGTCAACCAGCACCGGAAGCACCAGCAGTTCGCAAGTCGGCAATCCGTTCCAGACCATCCAGCGTGAAGACATCGGCATCAAGCTCAAGGTCAAGCCGCAAATCAATGAAGGCAACGCCGTCAAGCTGGAAATCAGTCAGGAAGTCTCGAACGTTGTGCCATCGGCCAATGCCTCCACGCAAGGGCCAACGACCAACAAGCGAGCGATCAAAACTAATGTGCTGGTCGAAAACGGGCAGATTCTGGTGCTGGGCGGGCTGATTGACGACAAGCTCGACGAGAGCGCCCAAAAAGTGCCGCTGCTGGGCGATATGCCCGTGCTGGGCAATCTGTTCCGCTACCGCAACACCACCAAGCTCAAGCGCAATCTGATGGTGTTTCTGCATCCGGTCATTCTGCGCGACGCCGGGCAGGGCACGCTGTACACCGACAGCAAGTACAGCTATATCCGCGATCAGCAACTGGCGGCGCGCACCCGTGAAGTGTCGCTGTTACCCGACGTGCAGCCGCCGGTGCTGAAGACGCCGGAAGAAGTCAAGGCGCAAGGGACCATTCTCGATACCCAGTCTTCGCCGCCGCCGGTTCAGGCTCCCGCAACAACTCCCGTTGCAGCGGCAGCCAGCCCGCCGCCGGTTGTGGAGTCTGCTGGCGAATTCGGCTTCAACAATAAATGAGCAGCGAACCCGCGTCAGTCACTGCTGGCGAATTCCAGAGTTCGCCCCATCGTCATCTGCCCTATGCCTTTGCCAAACGGCATGGAGTGCTGGTGCTGGAACAAACCGACAGCGGCTTCAACATCGCCTGCCGCCCCGGAGTCAGCCCGCGCAGCCTGCTGGAATTGCGCCGCTATCTGAATGCGCCGCTCCATCCATCTCAGGTGCCCGCCGACCGCTTTGAACGGCTGTTGCAGGACAGCTATGAAGGCGACAGCAACGGCGCGGCGCGGATGATGGAGGATTTGGGCGAAGAAATGGATTTGAATCAGGTCGCCCTGGCCCTGCCCGAACCCGAAGATTTGCTGGAAAGCGCCGACGACGCGCCGATCATCCGCCTGATCAATGCGCTGCTGACCGAGGCGATCAAGGAAAACGCCTCGGATATTCACATTGAAACCTTTGAGAACCGGCTGCTGGTGCGCTTTCGGGTGGATGGGGTATTGCGCGAAGCCTTGCAGCCGCCCCGCGCTCTGGGGCCGCTGCTGGTGTCGCGGGTCAAGGTTATGGCTCATCTGGACATCGCCGAAAAGCGTCTGCCGCAGGACGGGCGGATTTCGCTGCGGGTGGCCGGGCGGCCCGTGGACGTGCGAGTTTCGACCCTGCCAACCGGACACGGCGAACGGGTGGTGCTGCGACTGCTGGACAAGCGCGAAGGCCGACTGGATTTGCGCCATCTGGGCATGGAATCGGAGGATGAAACCCGGCTGCTGAAACTGATCCATCGTCCGCACGGCATTCTGCTGGTGACCGGCCCGACCGGTTCCGGCAAAACCACGACCCTGTATGCCGGGCTGACTCAGCTTAATGACCGCAAGCGCAACATCATGACGGTGGAAGACCCGATTGAGTATTACCTGGACGGCATCAGCCAGACGCAGGTGAATACCAAGGTGGAAATGACCTTTGCTCGCGGCTTGCGCGCCATTCTGCGCCAGGACCCGGATGTAGTGATGGTCGGGGAAATCCGCGACCTGGAAACTGCTGAAATCGCGGTGCAGGCGTCACTGACCGGCCATCTGGTGCTGTCAACCCTGCACACCAATAGCGCGGTGGCGCGATTACCCGCCTGCGCGACATGGGCGTCGAACCGTTCCTGCTGTCATCCTCGCTGATCGGCGTGCTGGCCCAACGGCTGGTGCGCAAACTCTGTCCGCAGTGCAAACGCCCGCATCCCGCCAGTCTGGCGGATTGCGCTGTATTGGGAGTTGATCCGGCTGCGCCGCCGATTCTGTATACGCCGGTCGGCTGCGACCAGTGCAATCATTCCGGCTTCCGGGGCCGCACCGGCATTTTCGAGCTGGTGACGGTGGATGAGGCGATGCAAACCCTGGTTCACGAGGGCAAGGGCGAACAGGAGATGGAGCGCCATGCCCGCTTGTCCAGCCGCAGCATCCGCGATGATGGCCGCCGCCGGGTACTGGCCGGCGATACCGCGCTGGCGGAACTGGTGCGGGTCACGCGGGAAGATTGACGACGAGGTGAGACGGTGAACAGGGTTGCCGGTTCTGAATCCGAGTCCTTATGGGAAGCTCCCGATCAGTCGGCTCCTCGTCGCTATCGGCTGACGGCAGGGCAATATCATCCATTGGCTGGAGGCCGACGTTTTTAATGAAGATTCGCGGGTGAAACTGATTGAGGGAGATTTAATCGCCATGCCGCCGATTGGAGAAGGCCACGCCAGCACAACTCGCCGAATCAACCCGCTTTTTTCCAGACAAGTCGGCGATGCCGCCCTTGTGGATGGGCAAAATCCGCTCGCATTGGACGCAAATTCAGAGCCGCAGCCACATATTGTGTGTTACTCAAGCCCTGCCCGGATTTTTTGAGCATGATCATCCAGGCCCATCCGATGTTCTGCTACTCATTGAAATTTCGGACAGCAGCTTGCGTTATGACCGGGACGTTAAAATCCCTTTGTACGCCAAGGTTGGGATTGCTGAAGTCTGGATAGTGGCTATTGTTCATCAGCGTTTGGAGGCGTATCGGCCTCCCAGTGAAGATGGTTACCGTGAGGTGCTTTATCCGGCGTTGCAGGAAACTATTGCGCCGGTATTACTGCCGCAATTGAGCGTCAGCATTGAGCGTCTTTGGGTATCTCACCAGAAAAAATGACAGTAGTAATAATCCGCTTATTAAAAAACCTGATTCGCTGATTCATCTGCGCTATTCCCGCCGAGTCGGCGCTGTGCTTTAATCACCCTTGGAACGAAGCGGGGGTGCTCCCATTGGGGAGCTGAGAGATACCCTTGGAACCTGATCCGGTTAGCACCGGCGGAGGAAAGCTTCAGCGCCAATGACCGCGCCCCTGTTTCGTCCTCACTCACCGTCGTCACCGAGGACCATCCGCATGAGCGCCATTCCCCACGATTTTCAGCGCGCCGCCGCGCAACTGGGCGCGGACATCACCCGCCCCTATCCCAACTCCCGCAAGGTTTATCTCCAGGGATCGCGCCCGGATTTACAGGTTCCGCTGCGCGAAATCAGCCAGTACCCCACCCCGACTGAACTCGGCGCTGAGGACAATCCGCCCATCCCGGTGTATGACTGTTCCGGCCCCTACACTGATCCGAACGCCGCGATTGATCTGCTCAAGGGTTTGCCGCCGGTTCGCACCGCCTGGATTGAGGAACGCGGCGATACCGAACTGCTCAACGGCCTGTCGTCCGAATATGGCCGCGCCCGCGCTATTGATCCCAAAACGGCTAACTTGCGGTTTGAACACATCCGCGTCCCGCGCCGCGCCCAATCCGGCGCCTGCGTGACCCAGATGCACTACGCCCGGCGCGGGATCGTCACGCCGGAAATGGAATATGTGGCGCTGCGCGAATCGCTGCGCGTACAGGAACTACGCGACGATCCGCGCTACGCCCGGCTGTTGCGCCAGCATCGGGGCGAGAGTTTCGGCGCGGCCCTTCCCGACACGTTTACGCCAGAGTTCGTGCGCGACGAGATCGCCCGTGGCCGCGCCATTGTGCCGGCCAACATCAATCATCCCGAACTGGAGCCGATGATTATTGGCCGCAATTTCCGGGTGAAAATCAATGGCAATCTCGGCAATTCGGCGCTGGGATCGTCCATCGTCGAGGAAGTGGAAAAAATGGTCTGGTCGCTGCGCTGGGGCGCGGACACCATCATGGATTTGTCCACTGGCAAAAATATTCACGAAACCCGCGAATGGCTGATTCGCAATGCGCCCACGCCGATCGGCACCGTGCCGATCTATCAGGCATTGGAAAAAGTGGACGGCAAGCCGGAGGCGCTGACCTGGGACATTTTCCGCGACACCCTGATCGAACAGGCGGAACAGGGGGTGGATTACTTCACCATTCACGCCGGGGTGTTGCTGCGCTATATCCCGCTGACTGCCGACCGGGTGACTGGCATCGTCTCACGGGGCGGTTCGATCCTCGCCAAATGGTGTCTGGCTCATCATCAGGAAAATTTCCTGTACACCCATTTCGACGAGATTTGCGAAATTATGCGAGCCTATGACGTGAGCTTCTCGCTCGGCGACGGTTTGCGGCCCGGCTCGCTGGCCGACGCCAACGACGCCGCTCAGTTCGCCGAACTGGAAACCTTGGGCGAACTGACCCAAAAGCCTGGGCGCACGACGTGCAGGTGATGATCGAAGGCCCCGGCCATGTGCCGATGCAGATGATCAAGGAAAATATGGACAAGGAACTGGTGGATTGTTTTGAAGCGCCGTTCTACACCCTTGGCCCATTGACCACCGATATTGCGCCCGGCTATGACCACATCACCTCGGCTATTGGTGCGGCGCAGATTGGCTGGTACGGGACGGCGATGCTGTGTTACGTCACCCCGAAAGAGCATCTGGGCCTGCCCAACAAGCAGGATGTGCGCGACGGAATAATTGCCTACCGGATCGCCGCCCACGCCGCTGATCTGGCCAAAGGCCTTCCCGGCGTCCAAATCCGCGATAACGCGCTCTCAAAAGCGCGCTTCGAGTTCCGTTGGGAGGATCAGTTTAATCTCGGTCTCGACCCGGAACGCGCCCGCGAGTATCACGATGCGACCTTGCCTAAGGAATCGGCCAAGGTCGCGCATTTCTGCTCGATGTGCGGACCGCATTTCTGCTCGATGCAAATTACCCAGGAAGTGCGCGATTACGCGGCGCGGCAGGGGCTTGAAGCACAAGCGGCGCTGACAACCGGGCTGGCGGCCAAGGCGGAGGAGTTTGTGAACAGCGGCGCGGAGATTTATCGCCGGGCCTGAAGATCGCGGGAACCGGCGAACGCTGGTTCCTAATCAGCAGTAAAACGGGTTTCCAGCCGGTTTAACGGGCTGGAAGCCCGTTTCTACGTTAGCCCGGCAAGCCCAGCGCTTCCCGCTGTTTGCGCAACAGGTGGTCAATGCCGACCCGCGCCAGTTCCAGCATGGCCTGCAACTCTTCCATGCGGAAAGCGTGACCCTCGGCCGTGCCCTGAATCTCGACGAAGGCGCCCGCCTCGTTCATCACCACGTTCATATCGGTTTCTGCTTCGGAATCTTCGGCGTAGTCCAAATCCAGCACCGGCGCGCCCTGGTAAATGCCGACCGAGACGGAAGCGACTTGTCCGTGCAGCGGATTCTTTTTGAGTTGCTTGCGGTTCATCAGATAGCGCACCGCGTCGGCCAGCGCCACAAAGCCGCCGGTAATCGCCGCCGTGCGCGTGCCGCCATCGGCCTGGATTACATCGCAGTCCATCGTGATCGTGCGTTCGCCCAGCGCCTCCAAATCCACCACTGAACGCAACGCTCGCCCAATCAACCGCTGAATTTCCATCGTGCGGCCATCCTGGCGACCGCGACTGGCTTCACGGCTGGAACGGGTATGGGTCGAACGCGGCAACATCCCATATTCCGCTGTCACCCAGCCGCGCCTTTGCCTTTCAGGAACGGTGGAACCCGTTCTTCTACGCTGGCGGTGCAAATCACTCGCGTTTCGCCGAACTCGACCAGCACCGAGCCTTCGGCGTAGCGGGTGAATTGACGAGTGATCTGGATCGAGCGGGTTTCATCAGCGGCGCGGCGGCTGGGACGCATGGGTGACTTCCTGTGATTTGAATTCTAAGGGGATGATCAGGCGCGGAACTATAACAGAACCGATTGAAGCCACGGGATCGCCAAACAGGCTGACGAAATATATGGATTGTTTGCAAGCGAATCCACTGAATTACACCTAAGCTAAAAAACCATTCAAATTTGAGGATACCTCCATGTTACGCAGCATGACCGCCTTTGCGCGTCAGGAACAGCCCAGCGCACTGGGCACAATTACCTGGGAATTACGGTCGGTTAATCATCGCTACCTGGAAACCACACTCCGTTTGCCGGAAGCATTACGAGGTCTGGAAACCCTGGTGCGCGAACGCATCAGCGCGGCGATCAACCGGGGCAAGGTCGAAGCAGCCCTCAAGCTGCAAACCGCCAGCGCCACCCCAGCCGCGATGAGCCTGAATGTGCCAGTCGTTGAGCGGCTGCTTGAAGTGGTTGCGGATCTGGAACACCTGATTGGGCCGGGGACTGGCCTGCGGCTGATAGACGTGCTGCGCTGGCCAGGCGCGCTCAACGAGGCTGAACCCAATCTTGATGACATCCGGGCTGCGGTTCTGGGCAGTCTGGACGCCGCGCTGGCGGAATTGATCGCGACGCGGGAGCGGGAAGGCCAGCGCACCGCTGAGTTGTTGCAGCAGCGTTGCGAGGCGATCCGGGTTCAGGTTGCGCGGGTACGCGCTCGCCGTCCTGAAGTGTTGTCCCGCTGGCGCGACCGGCTACTCAGTCGGTTGGCGGATATTTCGGCGGATAGCGATCCGGGTCGGCTGGAACAGGAGTTGGTGCTGATTGCGCAACGGCTGGACGTGGATGAAGAACTGGATCGGCTGGATACGCATCTTGATGAAATTCAGGCGGTTTTCGCCCGCACTGAGCCGGTTGGTCGGCGGCTGGATTTTCTGATGCAGGAACTCAATCGCGAAGCGAATACGTTGTCGTCCAAATCTGCTGATACCGAGACTACCCGCGCTGCGGTCGAACTGAAGGTGCTAATTGAACAGATGCGTGAACAGATTCAGAACATTGAGTAGAAATAGCATAAGGCTCTGCTCGATATAAAACTTTTTCGTGTTCTTCGTGGTTCATGGTTTTTTTGCAATCCAAGATGTTTGCGAAGTAGAACGGGCATCCTGCCCGTTATGTCCCTAGCTAATGTCCTGAAGTTATTAACGCCATTCTTCGCGGCCATCCTGACGTGGCGGCGGCGGCGCGAAATCCTCCTCCTCATTCCAGAGCCGGTTACGCGGACGCCGCGATCCTTCACACTCGATCACCCGTTGCTGACACAGCGTTTCTCGCCACGAATACTTGAGGAAAAACTGGGCGAACGGACGGGTTTCCGGATCAAATTCCACCCGCTTCGACGGCGACCATTCGGTTTCGCCATAGCCGGTGCCGGGTTCCGACTGGCGCGCTGCCGGTGGGGCAGCAGAGGGCATCTTGCGTAATTCAGGTTGACCGCTGCGGCCGGCGCTGTCCTGTGACCACGGCTGCGGTTGCGGCCGATAGGGCGGAATTTCGCGGAACGCCGCCACCGCAATCACCCCCATCGCCGAACGGTCGCCCCAGGCGGCTGCATAAGAATCGCCCGCCTCAGTGAAATAGAAACGGTTGACCTTGTTTTTTCCGGTGCGCCAGCCTTCATAACTTTCGGTCTGATTCGGCGCCAGCACATACATCCGCTCATTCGGGCGCAGATTGGAGCGATCCCCGGAAATGATGTTGCGCCCGTCTACGGCAATCACCACGCCGACCCGCTGATCGGTGCGGTTGCGCACCTGAATGGAGTAGTTCTCGCCGCGCTTCGCCTCGACATAGGCTTTGTAGACCGACCGACCGCTGTCGCGGCGCAACGGATAGCGCGGCAAGGGGCGGCCCCGGTCGCTGATCACCTCGACTTCCACCCCGCCGATGTTGTTCTGTTGCGCCAAAGCTGCGCCGGAACTCAGCAGCAGTAACGCGGCCAGCCATCCTGCCCGCCATGCCTTATTCATCAATTTTGCTCCTCTTCAATGGGTTATGGTCTTGAGTCTAAAAAGCGGCAAATGAATCCCTACTGAATTGGCTCGGCTTCTTCAGCCACATTAAAAATGGACCCAAACACGATATGGGCGGTCGCCATGAATTCGGCATTCAGCGGATCGGCGTCTGCAAACGCCAGACGGTAATACACATCCGCGGATTCGGGATAACTGGCGCCAAAATCATCGCCTTCCCATTGCCGCCGCGCCGCCCGCAAGGCGTCATCTTCGGTTTTACCCTTGCGCAGTGAGTCGCTATAGGCCAAGGCGCTTTTTGGGAAGAAATGCAGCAACTGCCGGGCGCCCGCCAATACAGTTCCAGCAAAGTCCGCAATTGCGCAAGCGCATCGGTGACAGGCTGCAAAATCACGTCCTTATTTTCGGCGATCCAGTGGCTTTGCAACGCCGCGCCTTCCGGCAGGGCGTTCAGCACCAGATGATGCAGCCACAGATTCAGATAATCACTAGCTTTCATTGTCGCCAGCCGATAGCCCACCCGCCCGGCCAGCGTCATCCCGGTCAGGCGTCCGGTCAGGCGAAAATCGCCCACGGTTAAATCCACTTCCCAAAAGGGCGACTCGCGGCGCGGCAATACCCGCCCCAGCCGTCCCGCAAACCGGCTGACCCGCTGCTGCGCCGCGCTGAATACACAATCGCCGACCTGCCCGTGCGGCAATGCTCCACTGCCTTGCGCCACCGCCAGAATCTCGCCCAGCGTCCGCCGGTCGCGATGCAGTTCCAGCATCTGCTGCAACAAGCCATTGGTCGCCAGCCCGTCCAGCACAAACGGTTCGCGAGTTTCCAGCGCCGCTTCGCCGTCATCAGGCCGAATCCCCAGCCGTTCGCGCAACAGCCAGCGGGCTGGATGGCGGAAAAATCCCAGCAGCCCATCCAGCGTCACCAGTCGTAACGTGGCTTCCGCTTCCGGCAATTCCGTAGTCAACAGCGGCGCGGCTTCATGGTCGCCGCGCCCGGCGCAGCGACTGGCCTCGGCCAGTTCCCGCGAATAGCTGAACAGCCGCACATCGCCGACAAAATAGCGACGGCTGAAGGCTTGCAGCGGGTGACGCACGATAATTTGTTCACTGGCCGGGCTGCCGTCAGCCGAGTAAAAACCGCGATTGATCACATCCAGCAGTTCGCTCACCAGCACCGACGGCGGCAAGGTCGCATTGTCGCGGATGCTCTGGCCGACATAGCTGAGATACAGCCCGCGCCGGGCTGACAGCAGGGTTTCCAGAAACAGATAGCGATCATCCTGACGGCGGGAGCGGTCGCCGCGCCGAAAGGCGCTCGCCATCAAATCGAAACTGACCGGGCGATGCGAACGGGGATAGGCGTCATCGCTCATCCCGATCAGACAGATGATGGCGAATGGAATACTACGCATTGGCATCATCGCGCCGAAGGTCACGCCGCCGCTTAAAAACCGCCCCGCCACGTTTTCGGCGGCGTTGATCTGATTTCGCAGCGCCGATTTCACCACCTCCAGACTGACCGGTTCGCTGAAATTCGCCAGTTCAGCCTGAGTGCGCAAGGTTTCCAGCGCAGCCCGCACCCGCTGCAAATCGTTTTCCTCGCGCTCACGGGGGGCGAAAAACTGGTCAAGCAGCGCGTGCAGCCGATCCGCCCAATCCGCTAATGACCGCGCTTCCCGCAACTGCGCATCCAGCCCAAACAGCGCCTCGGTGAAGCTCTGCAACTGGCCCAGCGCCAGCGCCTCGCCGCCTTCCACTTCGTCACAGGGCAAAATGCCGCCGTACAAATCCTGACCGTTACCCGGCAGCGCATAACCCAGCAGCAGCCGATCCAGCCCAGCCCGCCAGGTGTGTCCGGCGGTAGCGGGCAATTCCCATAGCGTTTTGGCCTCGGCGTCCATGCCCCAGCGAATGCCGACAGTGCGCACCCAACGGTGAATCCGCTCGACATCGGCCTCGTTCAGACTAAAGCGCCGTTGCACCGCTGGCGGCTCCAGCAGGCTTAGCACTTGTTGGGCGTCAAAGCGGCCGCCGCCCAGATCGAGCAGCGCAAAAACACTTCCACCAGCGGATTTTCTACCTGAAGACCCTGATCCGCGATGGTGAACGGAATCCGCCGCTCTCGCGGCGCGGCATCGAACACCGCCTCAATCAGCGGTCCATACATCGCCATGTCCGGCGTCATCACCATCACGTCGGACGGGCGCAAATCAGGCTGACTCTCGAATAAAGCCAGCAGTTGATCATGCAGCACTTCCACTTCGCGCATTGGCCCGTGGCAAACGTGAATCTGAATGGAGTGGTCGGCGGGCGACAAGGGCAACGGTGGACAGTCATCGCCGCCGCGTTCGCGCAGATGCAGAATATCGGCTTGCAAACGGTGTAATAAATCGGCGCCTTCCGGCTCGACAAAATGATCCGTTTCGGCGCGGGGCCAGGCTTGCAGCAGATCAATAAAATCCCGCCCCTGTTTGCCGAGCGAGGCCAATAACGGATTGCCGACGGTGAGATACAGTTCATCCGGGTTCAGGTCTTCGCTCAGGCGGGCTAAATCGCGCTCGGCCTGAATGTCGCCCCAATACTCCTGACAGGGATTGAGCAGAAACAGATGCACATCGACATAACGCGCCAGCCCGGCCAACACATTGAGCATCAGCGGCGGCAGCGCAGCGATGCCGATAATGGCGACTCGTTGCGGCAATCGGCGTTGATCAAAATCACCGCTTTTCAAGGTGGCGCGGAATTGTTCCTGCACTCGCACCCGATGTGTTTCACCGCTCTGCGCCAATTGCCGCCACAATTCAGCCTGCCAATGATCTTCGCCGCCCGCTTCCCATTGCCCAATCCAGTCGGGCCGATACACCAGATATTGATCAAAACAGTCGGCAATGCGGCAGGCCAGTTCATAACGGCGGAAATCATCATTGCGGTCGCCCAGATAAGCCCGCACTGGCGCAAAGCGCGGCGACTCATCCACATTTTGCAATAAAGCCATGATGCGCCAATTCAGCGCCGCTTTATCAAAACTGGACGTGGGCGGCAGATAGCGCAATACCGCTCGCGCCATTTCCCAAATAAAAGCGGCGGGAAACTGGACGTTGAGATTGGCGCACACCCCCAACCGGTCGGCCAGCCGCAATGTCAGCCAGCGAGTCATGCCGTTGCTTTGCGTTACCACAACCTCCTGCGCCAGCGGCGAACGCAAAGGCTGGCTAATCAGATCGGCCAGCCGGTCGGCCAGAATTTCCAGACGGTTACTTTGATGACAATGGAACACGGGGAAGCATCCTGTGGATCAGTAGGGCTTTCGCCTGGAGGCATGGCATGAACCTTCATTGACGTAGAACGGGCATCCTGCCCGTTGTGCCGTTAACGGGCAGGACGCCCGTTCTACGCCAAAGTCAGCGTGGTCGTGAAAGTTTTGACCGCGTGAAAAGCGCCGGTTAAAGCCGCTTTGACGCCATAATGCCCGAAGTAATCTAGGCTATTATCGGTTAGAGCCGCGCCGTAATCAGCCTGACCGGCTTCTGGCGGCCATCAACCCCCGAATAATCACATAACGAGCGAGCTGGAAAAAATCCGATGCTAAACAATCTTAAACTGGGTGCAAAACTGGGCCTGGGCTTTGGCCTCAGCGTCGTCATCACCATTGTCGTCGGCTGGGTCGCCTCCAGCCACCTCAAGCAGCTATCAGGACTGACCGAAGAGTTGTACGAACATCCCTTTACCGTCAGCGTCTCGGTGCTGGAAATCCAGGGCGCAGTCACCCGAATCCACCGTTCCATGAAAGACGTGGCGCTGGCCCAGGATGCCGAACAAATCAACAAAGCCGCTACTGAGGTGACGCAGGAGGAAGCGCCAACGCTGAAATTTTTTGATGTGCTGCAAGAACGCTTCGCTGGCGACAAGAGCGAAATTACCAAAGCACGCCAGTTGTTTGTGGCCTGGAAACCGATCCGGGAAGAAACCATCGCTTTGATGCGCGCTGGCAAGCAGGCCGAAGCCGCGCAAAACACCAAAAACAAGGCAGCGACCCACATCCAGGAACTTAACCAATCGCTCGAAAAGATTAAAACCGCTTCCGAGCGCAACGCTGAAGAATTTGTCGCCCAAGCCCAGCGCGAACGCGATCAGGCGATGATCCTGACCTACCTCACCATTGTGATTGGGGTTATCTTTGCCATTCTGGCTGCTTTTCTGATCACTCGCTCCATCACCCACCGACTGAAAAAAGTCATTAACGTGACCCATCAGGTGGCGGAAGGCAATCTGACGGTGGACATTGCGGTAGACGCGGGCGATGAACTGGGCAACTGCAACAGGCGGTGCAGACCATGACCCGGCAATTGAAGAAAATGGTCGGGCAGGTGACTGATGCCACTTCCCAGGTCAATGCCGCCGCTGCTGAAATTGCCGCGGGCAGCGCCGATCTGGCGCAACGCACGGAACAACAGGCATCGGCGCTGGAGGAAACCGCGTCCAGCATGGAAGAACTGACGTCAACCGTTAAACAGAGCGCCGACAACGCCGGGCAGGCCAATCAACTGGCGAGTGCGGCGCGCAATCAGGCCGAGCAGGGCGGGCAGGTGGTGGATCAGGCGATTGGGGCGATGAGCGCCATCAACCAGAGCAGCCGCAAGATCGCCGACATCATCAGCGTCATTGACGAAATTGCCTTTCAAACCAACCTGCTGGCCCTGAATGCGGCGGTGGAGGCAGCGCGGGCGGGCGAACAGGGGCGGGGTTTTGCCGTCGTGGCGGGCGAGGTGCGCAAACTGGCGCAACGCAGCGCCGACGCAGCCAAGGAAATCAAGGCATTAATCATGGATAGCGTGACCAAGGTGGAAGACGGCAGCCAACTGGTGGAGCGGTCGGGCCAGACCCTTCAGGAAATTGTCAGCGCCGTCAAAAAAGTCAGTGACATTGTGGCCGAGATCGCCGCCGCCGCCCGCGAACAGGCCAGCGGCATTGAGCAGATCAACAGGGCGGTGCTGCAAATGGATCAGGCGACCCAACAAAACGCCGCCTTGGTGGAGGAAACCACCGCCGCCAGTCATTCGATGGGCAGTCAGGCGCAAACGCTGCGCGAACTGATGGATTTTTTCAAAGTGGACAGCCATGCGCCTAGCAACAGCGCCAGCGTTGTAGCCGACGCCCATCGCCCCAAATCAGGCGTAAAACCCCGTTCGGCTCCCGCAGCGAAAGCGATAACACCGGCTTCATCCAGTGCGCGACGCCCAGTTCAAACCCGTCCAGTTGCATCAAAACCCGCCAGTCGGCCCGCGCCGGTGGACAGGAAGCCGGTAAAAACCACCACCCATTCCGATGACTGGGAAGAGTTTAGGCGGTAGTGGGTTTTGACGCCACTACCAACTGTGCGGCCCGGTGTAGAACGTGCATCCTGCCCGTTGCAACACGAACTGAAAGTTCGTACTACGTCTCAAAGCGGAAATCATGGGGTCAGGACTTTTGCTTTCCGGCATGCCCGCGTAAGCGGGAATCCAGTCAGCCGCTGAAAACTTGGATACCCGCTTTCGCGGGCATGACAAATTTACGGGTTTAGCGAAAGTCCTGGGGTTTTAACGACTTCCAGCAATCGGAAATGAAAGGCAATGAACTTCAACAATCTGAAAATCGGACTCAAGATTTATCTGGGATTTATGATCGTGTTGCTGATTTTTATGGCGACCAGCGCCTATCAGGTATTGCAAACTGGCGCACTAGGCGCATTACAGGATGCTGCCGCAAAGCGCGCTACTGATGTGCTGGAAATCAAGGATATTGCTTACCGGGTTGGCGGCGCTTACACCGTCATGGCCAATGCGGTGATCAATCGCAATCTCGATGCAACCCGCAAGGCATTGGTGGAACTGAAACAAGGCGCCGATCAGGATATTCAGAAAGTATTGGAACTGGTGGATACCGCTCAAGAGCGGGCGCTGGCTAAAACCTTTTCCAGCCAGTACCGCAAATACCTTGATCTGTTTGAAAAGCAGATGATGCCCATTCTGGAAAAACCATCAGCGCAAAACAGCGTTGTAACAGCCGCCGATGAGCAAAAAATCCGTGAGATCGATGGCGAAATTGACGCCTTGCGCATTGCGACGCTAACCCCGCTGGGCGAGATTAACGAATCGCTGACTCAGGAAAACCAGACCGCCGATCAATTATTCGATCAGACCCGGCAAACAATGGTCAATATTCTTCTGCTCATTTCACTTTCCGCAATGGTTATCACGGTTTTTATTGCCTTTTTGATCACTCGTTCTATCACGCGCCCATTGATTACCGCCGTCACCGTATCGCGAGTTGATCGCGAGCGGCAACTTGACGATAGACATTGAGGCTAATTCCCTAGATGAAACTGGACAATTGTTACACGCAATGAAAATGATGGCGACGCAACTCAAGGCAATTGTCGGCGAGGTCACTCAAGCTACCCGCGCAGTGAATTTAGCGGCCGCCGAAATTGCTCAAGGCAGCGCCGATCTGTCGCAGCGCACCGAAGAACAGGCCTCGGCCCTGGAGGAAACCGCCGCCAGTCTGGAAGAATTGACCAGCACGATGAAACAAAGCACCGCCTCCAGCATGGAGCAATTAACCGGCATGGTGCGGCAAAGCACCGATAACGCTGGACAGGCTAACCAACTGGCTGCGGCAGCGCGGGCGCAGGCCGAACAGGGCGGGCAGGTCGTGGATCAGGCGATTGCGGCGATGAGCGCGATCAACCAGAGCAGCCGCAAAATTGCCGACATCATCGGCGTGATTGACGAGATCGCCTTTCAGACCAATCTGCTGGCCTTGAACGCAGCGGTCGAGGCGGCGCGAGCGGGAGAGCAGGGGCGCGGGTTCGCCGTGGTGGCTGGTGAAGTGCGCAAACTGGCGCAGCGCAGCGCCAATGCCGCCAAGGAGATCAAGACGCTGATTCTGGATAGCACCGAAAAAGTGAGCGAAGGCGGGCGGCTGGTCGAGCGATCCGGGCAAACCCTGGGCGAGATTGTCGTTGCGGTCAAGAAGGTCAATGACATCGTGGCCGAAATGGCGGCGGCGTCCAAGCAGGGTAACGATATCGTGGCCGAGATCGCGGCGGCGGCGCGGGAGCAAGCCGGCGGCATTGAGCAAATCAACAAAGCCGTGCTGCAAATGGATCAAGTCACCCAACAGAATGCCGCCCTGGTCGAACAGACCGCATCCGCCAGCCAAACCATGCGCGATCAGGGCAGGAGCTGCAAGAACTCATGGGCTTTTTCACGCTGGATCAGCGGGCGACAACGACGAGGACGGCAACCACCGCACAACATCCCGATTCAAGTTCAAAACCGCATCCGGGCGCTTCGGCCAGGTCTGCGCTCTCCAAGGCGCGTTCCGCCGCCAAAACGCCGTCGCCACGCAAACCGCAATCCGCTGCCCATTTCGCGCCGTCCGAGAAGAAATCCACCATCAGCACCACCCCATCCAGCACCGAAGAGTGGGAAAAGTTTTAGCCACGCGATGATTTTTCTTCCTCCCCTGCTTCCGCCGCTGGCCGGACATTCGCCGCCAGCCGCAACAAAGCCGCTCCCAGCCGCGCATCCGCCAGGTTGCGGGCGGTGGCCTCCAGCAGATCGGCATTGTCCTGAGTCAAGGTCAACCGCGCCCGCCGGGGTTGTTGCGGCGGCGCGATGACTGGCCTGACCCGAATCCGTGGCTTGGGCAGATCAAGACCCAAATGCTCGCTCAGCATGGGGCGAATGTTGGGCAACGCATAGCGCAAGCGCGTGGCCCAACTGGCCGAATCGGCATGAACTTCCCAACCCTCCTGATCCATGCGGATCAGCACCGCATGATCGTGCAGGTGCGGCGGCAAATAGGCGCGAAAAATCTGCCTCAGCCGGTTCAAATCATCCACCCGCGCTACCATTTTTCCCAATACCCCTGACGACTGGGAGCGCAGCCCTTCACCCACCGTTAGCATGAAAGTCGGCGCCGACTTCGCCCTTGACCGCTCTCGCGGTTGCGGAACCGGCGCGGGCGAAACCGACTGCGGCGGGAAGGGCGCAGCTTCGCGCAAATGGGCATAGGCGGATGGCGCTTCAGCGATAGTGGCGACAACCGGTTCAATCACCGCCGGTTTCGACTCAGTAGCCGCTGGCTCTGGCGTCGGAGTCGGCCCGTAACCGCGCAACATTTTCAGCAGTTGCGCGGTGTGCTGGCGAGCGGTGGCGCGGGCGTCGCTCATGCGCTTAGCTCAGCGGCAACGACACATGCAGCACGCCGGGGTCGTCCAGCGCGGCCCGAACCTGGAAGTTGAGGGCGCGATTCAGCCGCAGCATCGCTTCATTCTCCCGCAGCACCTCGCCATAGAGTTCCCTGATGCCGCGACTTTTTGCGTAATCAATGATATAGCGCATCAGCATCGGCCCCAGCCCCAGGCCGGTCATGGCGCGATCCACCAGAATCGCATATTCGGCCTTTTCCAGGTCAGGGTCGGCATTGCAACGCACCACGCCCCAATGGTGCCTTTGCCCGGCAGGCTGTCGGGCGTAGTGACAATAAACGCCATCTCCCGCTCGTAATCGAGTTGAGTCAGCCGCGCCGCCATTTCATGCGGCAACTCGCGCATCGGCTGGAAAAACCGCATCCGCACATCTTCGGGCGGAATCCGCCGCACCAAATCCTGCAATTGCGGCTCATCCTCCGGCAGGATCGGCCGCATCAGGAAGGCGCGGCCATCGGGCATTTCATAGCGGCGCTCAAACTGCTTGGGATAGGGCGAAATCGCCAGGCGCTCGGTCGCGGGCGCAGTGGTCGGCTCGATCACGATGTTGGCGTCCAGCGCCAGCAAGCCGGTGGAATAGACCCAGATCGGATTGATGTCCATCTCGATCACTTCGGCCAGATCAATCACCATTGCGAAACCTTGAGCAGAGTCAGGGCGATGCCGTCCAAATCCACGGTTCGACCGCGCTGGGCGCTGATCTGGCGATACAACCGGGTGCGCGACATTAAATCGCGGGCCAGCTTCATATTCAGCGGCGGCAGGGCGTAGGCCACATCATCAATCACTTCCGACTCGGTGCCGCCGTGGCCGAAGAAAATCACCGGCCCGAAGCGGCGACCGGTGCGCACCCCGATCATCAGTTCATAGGCGCTGTCCCGCGACTGCATCGGCTGCACCGCAAATCCGTCAATCACCGCATTGGGCGCCAGTTCGCCAACTCGTTGCAACATGCTAATCGCCGCCTTTAGCACTTCCAGCGGGTTTTTCAGGCCAAACGCGACGCCGCCCACTTCGGATTTATTGGCAATGTCTGGCGATAGAATCTTCAGCGCCACTGGCTCGCGCAGGGTCAGGGCGACTTCGGAGGCCGCTTCCGGGGTGGAGGCGAAATGCAGCGGCACCGTCATGATTCCGTAGGCGTTGAGAGCCTGACTGGCTTCATAGGCATTCAGACGGCGACGACCGGCAGTCAGCGCGATCTGAATAATGCGCCGGGCGGTTTCGGTATCCGGGGTGAATCCTTCCGGGATTGACGGCGGGGTTTCAATCAGCAATTCCTGATTGCGCCGATACTGCGCCAGCCGCATAAACGCTTCCACCGCATCATCAGGCGATTCATAGGTGGGAATGTGCGCATCGTGAAACAGCTCCCGCGCCGCTTCCACCGACGCTTCGCCCACCCAGCAGGTCATAATCAGGCGCCGGTTTTTGGCGCGTTCAACCACGACCTTGGCGCTGTCCACAGCCCGATCCACCGAAGCGGGCGCATGAATCACCAGAACGCCATCGGTGCCTGGCTCCTGCAACAGCAAATCCAGCGCCTTGCCATATTCATTCGGCCCGGCGGTATCGCCTAAATCCACTGGATTTTCAATCGGATAATCGGGTCGGCAATCCCGCGCCAGTTGCTGGCGGGTCGCGGCGCTGATTTCGGCCAGATGGCCGCCCTGCCGCAACAAGGTGTCACTGGTGAGCAAGGCCAGACTGTAGCTGTTGCTGAGCAGGGTCAGCCGGTTGCTGTAGACCGGTTTGGCCGTCGCCAGCGTTTCGGCGGCGCTGAACAACTGCTCAACGGTGTCTACTCGCAGGATGCCGGCCCGCTGAAACACCGCGTCGTAGACCGCATCTTCAATCGGCCCAGCGCGGAAATCACGGGGTTTGAGGACAATCACCGGCTTGACCCGACCGGCGGCGCGAGCGGCGGATACGAACTTGCGGCGGTTGCGGGTATTTTCCATATACATCAGGATGGCCCGGGTATTGCTATCACGCAGCAGATAGTCAATCAGATCGCCGAAGTCCACGTCCCAGCGCATTCCCACGGAAATAACGTGCGAAAAGCCAATATCGCGGCGGGTGGCCCAATCAATCGTGCTGCGCATCACCGCCGCCGACTGGCACAGCAGCGCGATATGACCCACCAGCGGCCGGGTGTTGCTCAAACTGGCGTTAAGCTGATGCGAAGGCACCGCGTAGCCCAGATGATCCGGCCCCATGACCCGCAGCAAATACGGGCGGCCGCGTCCAGAATTTTCTGTTTGAGCGACTCGCCATCGTCAGGATATTTTTTTGCAGGTTGGGACTGAGCAGTGCGGTTTTAGCGCCGCGATGATCCTGCAACACCTCGCGGCTGAGCAGCAGCGCGGCCCGGGTGCCGGCGCGCGCCCAACTCGCTGATCAGGGCGGGGGCTTCTTCAATCGGCGTGGTCAGAATCGCCAGTTCCGGCGTAACCGGCAAGTGAGCAATGTCCGGGTAGGCCAGGACCCCGGATACCGATTGCTGATTCGGGTTGACCGGCATGACCGGACCTTTGAACCCACCCTCAATCAGGTTGAATTGCACCGTGATATCGGCCCCGTCGGCCGGTTTGCCCCGGCCGATCACCGCAATGGAACGAGGCTTGAACAGATAATCGAGATTACGAATGGTCATCGCTGCTCCTTGCCCGATCAAAATTGCCGATGAATATGCAGGACTTTCGCTTCGGATTTAAAGACCGTTCGGGGTGAGCCTGTCGGATTTAAAAACCGTTCGGGGTGAGCCTGTCGGATTTAAAAACGTTCGGGGTAAGCCTGTCAAACCCCATTTTCATCGATGAATGCCCTTCGACAAGCTCAGGGCGAACGGAGTGGAGCTAAAGTCCTGATATGGTAACGCGATTCGGCGGGCGATAGCGT
>JAAUTD010000348.1 GCA_012031845.1 Synechococcaceae cyanobacterium SM1_2_3 | reverse complement strand
TAGGGCAACGCTGACCGTTCGTAACCTGCCGGATGAGATCCATCGGGCCATCTGGCTTCAAGCCGCCCAACATGGCCGCAGCACGGAGGCTGAGATTCGCGACATTCTGGCGCGGAGCGTCCGTCCGGAAGGGCGACTGTGCATCGGTGCGGAGTTGCGGCGCTACGCCGCGCAGATCGGCGGCGTGGAGTTGGAGATACGCCGCGATGCAACGCCCATCGAACCGGCGATCTTTGAATGATCATCCTCGACACCAACGTTATATCCGAGTCGTTGCGGCCTCGATGCCGTGACGCGGTGACGGCCTGGCTCGACGCCCAGGCCGCCGAGTCGCTGTACCTCACGGCCATTAATGCCGCCGAGTTGTGGGCGGGCGTTGCCGTGATGCCCGAAGGCACCCGCAAGGCTGCGCTCGAGGCGTCGCTGGACGATCTGTTGGCCCGGCTGTTCGGCGCACGGCGGCTTGATTTCGATCACGATACCGCTCGATCTTATGCAGAACTTACACGTCGGACGATGGCCGCCGGTACGCTGCTGCCGTTGGCGGATGGATTGATCGCCGCTATCGCCCTTGCGCAGGGCTTTGCGGTAGCCACCCGCGATATCGCGCCCTTTCAGGCTACGGGCGTGGCCGTGATCAACCTGTGGGAATATCGCGGCTAAGGATCGATGCGTCTTTGAGACTCGCGCCCAATTACCGTCTGGCATACCGGTGGGTTGAGTGACCGTCAGGAACTGCGGTCGCTTCCCCACCAATACATCAGCACCGTTACGCCCAACAGCACACAGATTTCTGTTTCAGGTGTGGTTTCCGGCGCGGACAGGGTTAATTCCAAGTTGCCGAAATTGTCTGTGGGTTGTAATTCAAACCCAACGCTTTGCCCCGGTTGGGTAAAACGCAAGGGTTGCGTTGTTGCCAACACCTCGTTGAACCCACCCGTCAGGAACGCCTTCATCATCGCCTGCCCCCGTTGCGACATATTGTCCGCAACGGTGAACAACCGCTGATCGCGCTCATCGCTGATGTCAATCTGCACCAGTTTCTGACGGCGGCGCTGGGTGATTTTGCCGATGGGCTGTTGCTTGGCGCTGTAGATAAACCTGGCCCCACGATCCAGCCCCTTCTCGGTGAGCGGCAGCATTTGAAACAGAACAGGATCGTTTCTACCAGCTTTTCTGGGGAAAAAATGTGGAAGGTGTTGGCTTGGAACCATTTGAACTTCTCACGGGCGATAAACAATGCCTTGCCCTTGGAATCGCTGATCTCCAGTGGATAACTGGGGCTTGCAATTCCGCGCCTTTGAAAACGAAACCGCAATGGATAGAGGTATTGGGGCATGTCAAACTTTCTCGTCGGTCAGTGTTAACGGGCAGGATGCCTGTTTTACGTTAACAACAGTCAAGGCGCGAAGCTGAATCATGCCGCGACTAAAGCTTCATCCTCCACAGACCCACCGACTGACTTCGCGATCCAGCGGATCGGGTTCCAGCCCCAAGCAGGTCTTTCGCAGGTGATCCCACAGCGCCAACTGCTCCCAGCGCGGTTCCTTGAACATCTCATTGTGCGTAAAGTTCGGGTGATCCGTTCTCCATCTTGTGAATTCAATCCTTGCGCCGCGTTCGCGCTCGTCGAGACTGACCGGCTAAATCCTGTTGTGGCTGTTCTGGCGCTTGAAACAACAGGCTGGCTTTCATGCGGCTGTTCATAAGTCCATGATTTCGGTTTCGTGATTAAAACGTGGTGTGGCATTGTCTTCCGGGTATTGTGCTGGCGCCAGTTGTTTTCCGCAATACGGGCAAAAATAGTTCTTCGCTTCGGGCGAATTTTCTATTGCCTACCAACCGCAACAAATCGCACAGCGACAATGCAGCGTTGTTTCCAAGCCGTGGTTGTATTCCGGGAAAGTGTTAATCGTCGGCATCGTTCATCCTTTTGAAAGCGACCGCCAGAATATCCAGCGTTTCACTCGGCTGCAACGAATCCACCAATGCCGCTATTGCAACCCGCTTTAATACCGATGCCGCCTGGAGCGCGTCCTTGGGCGTCATCAACAGGTCGGGATGTCCAAGTATCTGGACTAAATCGCCGTGGCGCTGAATCAGAAAATCGGTTTGCATCTGTTCGCCGCTGGCGCAGGGATGTAAATAGCGCGGTCTTCGCCCATGGCTTACTCTCTTTTCCTCGGACTCGTTCAACAGCAGGTGAGCGCGGGTTCCCAATCAAACGGCCTCGACTTGCTCAAGGCTGACAATTTGGTTGTAGGCGCGGGCGGCGTCGCGAACTCTGATCAGAAAGTCCACAGACAGAATCCAGCCGCGCCTTTTGTCGCTCGCATTCGCGGGCGGTAATAATCCCCACTGTTCGCTATTCATGCGGCGGCCTGCCCTGAATCGTGATCGCGCTGATGCTGTTCCAGCAGATCGCGGACTGCGGCCTTCTTCGCCGCTTCGTCATCGCGTTGTTGCTGGTGCTGTTCGTTGCGGCGTTTCTTGGCTTCGGCGCTGGCGTTGCGCAAAATCTGTGCGAGTTGCTTGAGGTTCGCGCCGATCCTGGCCTCGGTTTCGCTGGCGTCCGGTCCCGTCAACAACCCGGCGACTCGGCTGATCGCAGTCGGGGTCAGGCCGCGGAGCAGGGAACGCACCGCCTCCAAACCGATTCTCCCGGCCTCTACGGCCTCCCTGAGCCGCGTTTGCCACAAAGTAGCGCGCGGTGGTGCCTAGCGTCGGCGTCCATCGCAGCGCTACGGCCATTTTTCGGGCGTTTTCGACTTCGCGGTGGTAGCTCTCCCGGAACGCCAGCCGCGCCCCCACCTCGTCGCCCAAGTCGAAGATTGGTTGGCAGGCGGTCCAGCCGATCCGCATCTCGTCACTCAACACCCCGGTTTCGCGTTCGTCGCCGATGACTCTCAGCAGCATTCCCCATGCCTCATCCGCGCCGGGCCGGTTGTCGCTGGCGCCAGCAAGTTCGATGTGGCGAATGATGTCGCCGGGCTTGGGCGCAAAGCGGCAATCACGCGGATCGGTGATGTAGCGCCCAAAGGCCGCTTGCACGGCGGCCCATTCGTAAGCCTGCAAGCTGGCAAACCAGACCGTAAGCAGGGCGGGCGTAACAGCTTTCTCGTAAACCGCCATGCACTCGGTGAATGCGATGCCAAAGGCTTCTTTGTCAGTGGATTTCATGGGTGCAGGTTCCTTCGATGGCGCTGTGGTCGCGATCTGCGGCCAGCCATTCATTCAGGGCGGATTGGCTCTTGGCGGTGACGTGCGCGGGTTTGTCGTGTGGGGTAGTGGCGGCGCGGTTGCTGGATTGCTGGATTGCTGACGCTTCCAGGATCGCTTGATGCTGTTCGGGAAGGTCGTTTCCCAACCGGGGTGGCGTTCGCCGATTTCCTGCCAGTACAGCCGGAATTCATCAATGCAGCTTTCGGCAAAGCCATGAGCGATGCCCTGCTTTGCCAAAAGTTCGTAAGTGCTGGCTTCGGGTTGCCAGTCCACCGGGAGGGGAAATTTGGCCTTGTGTGCGCGGGTCGGCGCTTGCGTCCGACTCTCACGCTCCTTTTTGAAACTGCTCCCCATTTTTTGAAACAAATGCTTTTTCTGCTTCTGTATCTGCATCTGCTTCTGCTTCTGCTTCTGTATCTGTATCTGCTTCTTCTTCTAGCGCCGTGACATTCGTGACAGTCACGGGTGACGGATGCGTGACTGTTTGTGACGGGTGCTGTGACTGGCGTTCACGCGCGCTGGCGTCGCTTGCGGTCTTTCGCGGTTGCGTCGTTATCCGATATGAACTGACGCTTTTCCCATGCCAGCGGTTGCAAGGTCTGTTCGTCGATCAATCCGACTTCCGCCAGTCGCCGCGCTATTTCGTACAGCCAGGACTTTCGCTTAGGCCGGACGATAGGCTGGAACTTGAGGTTGGCGTAACTCATTGCGCAAATAGTGATCCCATAGTTTGTGTTTCACTTTATAGAGGGTTGTTCCCAATTTTTTGGGCCCTCACTTTTAATGAAAACCACGCATGATAACAACAGGCTAAATGATTCCTCTGCGCCCGTTGTTTTCCCGACACTGGCATTTTTCAATTCCCGTGAGTTGTTTCAGTT
>JAAUTD010000037.1 GCA_012031845.1 Synechococcaceae cyanobacterium SM1_2_3 | reverse complement strand
GCTACCCGCCCCTTGGTCCGGCGCTCGCGGCAACCAATGGGTTTTGAACCTGAAGCGAAAGTCCTGAATCAGGCCATTCGCATCGGATTGTTCAGAATTGATCGGCGGGTGGACGCTCCCTTGGCGAAAGTCCTACACTCATCCATCGCCCATCGTTCAAAAACCGGGAAATCGCCGTGATCGCCGAGTCTTACCACCCGCAACTTCTTGAAGCGGAAGCCCAACGTCATTGGGATGAACAACGCACTTTTGCCGTGCGCGAAACGCCGGGGCAGGAAAAATTCTATTGCCTGTCCATGTTCCCCTATCCCAGCGGGCGGTTGCACATGGGTCATGTCCGCAACTACACCATCGGCGACGTGATCGCCCGCTATCAGCGGATGTTGGGTAAGAACGTGCTGCAACCGATGGGTTGGGATGCGTTTGGCCTGCCGGCGGAAAATGCGGCAATGGCGGGCGGGGTGGCTCCCGCGCAATGGACCAATGACAACATCGCTTATATGAAGCAGCAACTTCGCTCCCTGGGCTTTGCGGTGGATTGGGATCGGGAAGTAACGACCTGTCGCCCCGATTACTACCGCTGGAATCAATGGCTGTTTTTGCGAATGCTGGAGCGCGGGATTGTTTATCAGAAAACCGGCGTGGTGAACTGGGATCCAATGGATCAAACCGTGCTGGCGAATGAGCAGGTGATTGACGGACGCGGCTGGCGCACTGGCGCTGTCGTCGAGAAGCGCGAAATCCCGATGTATTACCTGGCGATTACCCAATATGCTGATGAATTATTAACGGAACTGGATCAGTTGTCCGACTGGCCGGAACAGGTCCGGCTGATGCAGAAGAACTGGATCGGCAAGAGTTATGGGGTGCGGATTGGCTTTCCGCACACGATTAACGAAAGTGGAACGCTGTGGGTATTCACCACGCGCGCCGATACCCTGATGGGCGCGACTTATGTCGCGGTTGCGGCTGAACATCCATTGGCACTTTATGCGGCGCAAAGCAATCCGGCATTGGCGGCCTTTATTGATGAATGCCGACAGGGTGGAGTGACTGAAGCGGAATTGGCGACGCAGGAAAAGAAAGGCTTTACTACCGGATTAACCGTGGCGCATCCATTAACCGGCGAGTCCTTGCCGCTATGGGTGGCGAATTATGTGCTGATGGCTTATGGCGAAGGCGCAGTGATGGCAGTTCCAGCCCATGATGAGCGCGATTTCGCCTTTGCTCATCAATACGGCCTGCCGATTAAGCCAGTAATTCGCACTCGCGCCGGGGATGAAACGCCCGCGCCGTGGCAGGAGACTTATGCCGATTACGGGATTTGCATCAATTCCGGTCAATACGACGGTCTGGATTTCGAGCAGGCGGTAGACGCCGTTGCCGCTGATTTGAGTGCCAGGCAGTTGGGTGAAAAGAAGGTTATTTGGCGGCTGCGCGACTGGGGCATTTCCCGCCAGCGTTATTGGGGAACGCCGATACCGATGATTCATTGCGCCGAATGCGGCAATGTGCCGGTGCCCGATGAGCAATTGCCGGTGATATTGCCCGATCACCTGGTGCCGGACGGTTCCGGCAATCCGCTGAATAAATATCCCGATTTTCTGCATTGCGTCTGTCCTCAATGCGGCGGTCCCGCCCGCCGCGAGACCGACACGATGGACACCTTTGTGGATTCATCCTGGTATTTCTTTCGCTATTGCACGCCCGGCGCAACGGCAATGGTGGATGCGCGGGCCGATTACTGGATGCCGGTGGATCAATACATTGGCGGCATTGAACACGCCATTCTGCATCTGCTGTATTCCCGCTTCTGGACCAAGATCATGCGCGATCTCGGTCTGACTACGGTATCAGAACCCTTTGCCAGGTTGCTGACGCAAGGCATGGTGATTGCGCCGACGTTTTATCGGGAAAGCGCCGAAGGCCGCAAACAGTGGATTAATCCGGCTGATGTCGCGGTGCAGACTGACGACAAGGGTCGCCCTATTGCCGCAACTCTGAAACGCGATGGCGATCCGGTATTCATCGGCGGCATTGAAAAATGGCGAAGTCCAAAAACAACGGCGTCGATCCGCAAGCCCTGATTGAGCAATACGGCGCGGATACCGCCCGGCTGTTCATGATGTTCGCCGCGCCGCCGGATCAGGCCTTGGAATGGTCAGATTCGGGAGTGGCGGGAGCCTACCGCTTCTTGCGGCGGTTGTGGATTTATGCCGCTGAACATCAGAACGCCATTGCTAAAGCGGGCGTCGTGAATGCCGCTGATCTGGCTGATCCACTGCGGGAAATTCGCCGCGAACTGCATGAAGTCCTGCGGCAGGCGATTAATGATTTCAGCCGCCACCAATTCAATACGGTGGTCTCTGGCGGAATGAAGATCCTGAATGCGCTGAGTAGAATTGAGGCGGGTGAAGACTCATCGGCGGCGGCGGTGCAGCGCGAAGGCTTGAGTATTCTGTTGCGATTGCTGTCGCCCATTGTTCCGCATATCACTCATACGCTGTGGCGGGAACTGGGCTATGGCGATGATGTGCTGAATGCGCCGTGGCCGACGCCCGATGAGGCCGCTTTGGCGCGGTCATTCATGACGCTGGTGGTGCAGGTCAATGGCAAATTGCGCGGCCAAATCGAAGTGCCTGTAAATGCGCAACGTGAAATGATTGAACAGGCGGCGCAGGCGGAACCGAATGCGCTGCGATTTATTGAGGGCAAACCGATTCGCAAAATCGTCGTAGTCCCCGGCAAGCTGGTTAATCTGGTCTGTTGAGTGCTGATCATGCGCTGGATCATTCGGAGTGGATTAGGCTTTACGATATTGTTAATAGCTGGTTGCGGTTTTCAATTACGCGGTCAGGCGCAATTACCGGCGGAAATGGCGGTCACTTATGTGCAAAGCCAGACCGCCATCGGTTCGCCGCCCGGCGTTCTGAGCCGCAAGCTTCAGACGGTGCTGGCGAGCAATGGCGTGACTGTGACCCGCGATCCCACGCAGGCCACCGCCATTATTACCCTGCTGAATGAGAACAGTGGTCGCCGTACCGTGGCTGCTGACCGTTTCGATGTGAAACGCGAGTATTGGCTGGTTTATGACGCCAGCTATCAAGTCACGCTGCGAAACGGGAAAACCCTGATTCCCGCCGAAGGGATTAGCGCCAATCGCAGCCTGCTGTTCGACGAAAACCGGGTGCTGGGGTTTGAAGCGGCGCAGGAATCGCTGATTGACGGCATGGCCGAAGATATGGCCTGGCAAATTATGCGCCGGTTGCAGGCGGTCAAATCGTGAGGCAGCGCCCCGATCAACTCGCTGCGCACTTGCGCAAAGTCCTGATGCCCATTTATCTGGTGTTCGGCGAGGAACCGTTGCAGGCGCAGGAAGCGGCCGACGCCATTCGCGCCGCCGCCCGCGACCAAGGCTACAGCGAGCGGGAATGTCTGACAGTCGAGACCGGTTTTGATTGGAATACGCTGCGGCAACGCGCCGCCAGTCTGTCGCTGTTTGCCGGTCGTCGCCTGCTGGATTTGCGCCTGGGCAACGCCAAACCGGGCGATGCGGGCGGCAAAGCCTTGATTGAATACGCCGCTCGTCCCGGCGATGACACCGTGCTGCTGATCACGGCAGGCAAACTCGACTGGACCACGCAGAAAACCCGCTGGTTTACCGCCCTGGAGAATGCCGGTATCACGGTGTTGTCCGCGCCGCTGGAGTTGCGACAACTGCCGACCTGGATTGAAAAACGCTTGCGAGCGCGTGGTCTGAATCCAACCCCGGAGGCCGTGAATCTCTTATGTGATCGGGTTGAAGGCAATCTGTTGGCCGCCGCCCAGGAAATCGAAAAACTGGCGTTATTGGTCAAGGATCGGTCATTAACCGCCGAGGCGGTATTAGCGGCGGTGGGCGACAGTTCCCGCTACAGCATCTATGATTTATCAGACGCCGCGCTGCAAGGCCAGCAGGAACGGGTCGCCCGGATTTTGAGCGGATTGCGCGGCGAAGGAATAGAACCGGTGCTCATCAACTGGGTTCTGCATCAAGAGATTCGGGTATTAAGCGCACTGGCTTTTGCCGCAGTCAACGCCAATCGCCAGAAGCCGTATTTGCTGCTCATAAGGTGTGGGACAAGCGCAAACCGCTATTGAATCAAGCCCTGCAACGATTAAAACTGACGGATTGCCAGCAATTGTTGCGGACGTGCGCCTGGATTGATCGCGCTATTAAGGGCGCTGAAACCGGATCGCCGTGGGATGCGTTGCTGACCAATAGCTTGCGGCTGGCGGGTTTGGAGTTGTTGCCTGAACAGCGTTGAATATGATTGGCGGATGATGCCGATTGGGTTGAGTGGGCAAATGAATATCGGCATTACCTGACGATTCACAGTGAAGTAGAGAAGCGGCTGCGCGATGTTGCATCAGCAGTTGACGAATTATTTAGCGGAAGTGGAAGTTGCAATCAGGTAGTTTTTTATCTAAACCATGCTAAGCCACTTTATTTCAGTCATGCCCCCACACCCACCTTGCTCAACTATCTAATGATAAAAAAGGTTTCCGCCGAGAGGTATTTCATGAATACAAATGCAGATGCTAACACCACCCTCAGCCATTACATGACCACGGTCGGGCAACGCGCCCGCGCTGCATCGCGCATTGTCGGACGCGCCGAAACGCGGCTGAAGGACGCCGCTTTGCTGGCGATTGCCGAGGCGCTGCAAGCCGCCGAGGCGCAACTGACCGCCGCGAATCAACAGGACATGGATGCCGGTCGCGCTGCGGGTCTGGAACCGGCGCTGCTGGATCGGCTGGAACTGACGCCGAAAGGGATTAAGGCAATGGCGCAAGGCTTGCGCGAAATCGCCGCCCAAACGGATCCCGTGGGCGAAATCACCGATCTGAAATACCGCCCATCGGGGATTCAGGTCGGGCGGATGCGGGTTCCATTAGGCGTGATCGGCATCATTTACGAATCGCGCCCGAACGTGACCGCCGATGCCGCCGCGCTGTGCCTGAAGTCCGGCAACGCCGCTATTCTGCGCGGCGGCTCCGAGGCGCTGCATTCCAATCAGGCGATAGCCGCCTGTATTCAGCAGGGTTTGGCCGCCGCTGGCTTGCCCGCCGATGCAGTGCAGGTGATAGAAACCGCTGATCGCGCTGCCGTCGGCGAACTGATCCGCATGGCCGAATATGTGGATGTGATCGTGCCGCGTGGCGGCAAGGGTCTGATCGAACGGATCAGCCGGGAAGCGCGGGTGCCGGTGATCAAGCATCTGGACGGGGTTTGCCACGTTTACATTGATGACCGCGCCGATGTGGACAAGGCGATCACTGTGGCCTACAACGCCAAAACCCAGCGTTACGGCACCTGTAACACGATGGAAACGCTGCTGGTGGCCGAAGCGATTGCTGCTCAGGTTTTGCCGACGCTGGGCGAAAAGTATCGGCAGGCTGGGGTGGAATTACGCGGCTGTTCCCAGACTCGCGATCTGTTGCCGGATGCCAAGATTGCCACTGAAGATGACTGGTACGCCGAATATCTGGCCCCGATTCTCGCTATTCGCGTGGTGAAGGACATGGACGAGGCGATGGAACATATTGCGACTTACGGCTCCGCCCACACCGACGCGATCATCACCGAGGACTACAGCCGGGCGCGGCGGTTTTTGCGAGAGGTGGATTCCAGTTCGGTGATGGTCAACGCCTCCACCCGCTCGCCGACGGCGGCGAATATGGCTTGGGCGCGGAAGTCGGCATCAGCACCGACAAGCTGCACGCGCGCGGGCCGGTGGGAGTGGAAGGCTTGACCACGCAGAAATTTGTCGTGCTGGGCGATGGTCACATCCGCCAATAACCGCACCCTGCCGACTGTCATCCGTCCGGCGCGGCGGAGACTCGCTGGATGATCGGTCTCGCGCCCCGCCCCATCGGCATTCTGGGCGGCACCTTCGACCCGATTCATTACGGCCATTTGCGTCCGGCGCTGGAAATGCTGGAAACGCTGCAACTGGCCGAAGTCCGCTTTATTCCCTGCCGGATTCCCGCCCACCGCGCTACCCCGCTGATCACCGCCGAACAACGGCTGACGCTGGTGCAACGGTCTATCGCCGATCAGCCCGGTTTCGTGGCCGATGACCGCGAACTGCGCCGGGACGGGCCATCGTACATGGTGGATACGCTGGCTTCGCTGCGTGATGATCTGGGGGATGACATTCCGCTCTGCCTGATTCTGGGCGCGGACGCCTTCCGGGGATTGCCGAGCTGGCATCGCTGGCAACAACTCAGCGAACTGGCCCATATCGTCGTGATGCAGCGGCCGGGCGCGTTGTCGTCATTGCCGCCGGTGCTGGAGGAATTTATCGCCCTGCGCCTGATCGAAGAGGTTATCGCCCTGCGCCGGAAGCCGGCTGGCAGCATTCTGTTCCAGTTGGTGACGCAGTTGCACATTTCCGCAACCCAGATTCGCGCCCTGCTGGCGCACGGCCAGTCGCCGCGCTACCTGTTGCCGGAGGCGGCGCTGGCCTATATCCATGATCGGGGACTGTACCGGTCATGACCTGTTTAAATCTCTGTCACTCCATTGAGGATGAAGCCAAACCTATGCCCATCGAAGCTCTGCGGGAACTCGTTATTGATGCGCTGGAAGATCTGAAAGCCCAGGATATTAAAGTGCTGGATGTGCGCGGCGTCGCCAGTTTTACCGACCTGATGGTGGTCGCCAGCGGCAGTTCCACTCGGCAGGTCAAGGCGCTGGCCGACAAAGTGGTCGAAAAATGCCTCACCGTCGGCGTTCGTCCGTTGGGCGTAGAAGGACAACAGGAGGCGGAATGGGTGCTGGTTGATCTGGCGGACATCGTCGTGCATGTCATGCTGCCGCAGACCCGCGATTTCTATAATCTGGAAAAACTCTGGTCGGTAGACCATCGCACTGGCATCAGCCGGGCGGCGAATGGCTGAAATTCCACGGTTGCCCCAATGAAAATCCACCTGCTTGCTATCGGAATCCGAATGCCGGATTGGGTGAAGGCGGGCTACAGCGAATACGCCGAACGCCTGCCGCGTGAATGCGCATTACATCTGCTGGAAATCCCCGCGAGTAAACGCGGCCCGAATGCCGATATAGCCCGCATGGTCCGCGATGAAGGCGAACGGTTATTGGCGGCAGCGCCCGCTCGTTCCCAGCTGATCGCCCTGGACGAACGCGGTCAGCTTTGGAGCACCGCTGAACTGGCCGGACAACTGGCGGGCTGGCTGCAGGAAGGACGCGACATCAGCCTGTTAATTGGCGGGCCGGATGGACTGGATCAGCCCTGCCGCGACCGCGCCGATCAGATGTGGTCGCTATCGCGGCTGACCCTGCCGCATCCCCTGGTGCGGGTAGTGGTCGCTGAACAGATTTATCGGGCGTGGAGTCTGTTGCAGCACCATCCCTACCATCGCGCCTGACCATGCCCGCCCTCCAGATTTATCTCGCTTCCGCCTCGCCTCGCCGCCGCGAACTGCTGCGCCAGATTGGCGTTTCCTATCGGCTGTTGCCGGTCGCGGTGAATGAAACCCCGCTGCTGGAAGAAACTCCGGCGGCCTATGTCGCCCGGCTGGCTCAGTCCAAGGCGCAAACCGGTTTGCACATCCTGGGGCGGCGCAAGCCTTATCCGGTGCTGGGCGCAGATACCGCAGTCGTCATAGATGGAGTGATTCTCGGCAAGCCCAATCATCGGCAGGAAGGACTGGCGATGCTGGCCTTATTGTCCGGGCGCGAGCATCAGGTATTAAGCGCAGTGGCGCTGGCGACGGCGACTCGCGTTGCCGTCAAAGTGCAGGAGAGCCGGGTGCGGTTCCGGCAATTAACAGTCGCAGAATGCGAAACCTATTGGAACAGCGGCGAGCCTTTGGATAAAGCAGGCGGCTATGGGATTCAGGGCCGGGCGGCGGCGTTTATTGTCGAACTGCACGGCAGTTATTCCGGGGTCATGGGCCTGCCCTTATTTGAAACCGCCGAACTGCTGCGCCAATTTGATATTGCTGTGACGTAGAACGGGCATCTTGCCTGTTTCAATACGGGCGGTAAGCTGGCGTTACATCTCAAGGCATAAATCCTGATCAATTTTTGCCTGATCAATTTTTGACTGTGATGGGTGAATCAACTCTTTTCCCCGCGTATTCAAACATCATCGCCAATGCTGATTTTTCAGCCGCAATCCTGCATAACCTGATCAGCTTTTGCGTGTTTGAAAACGGCTTAATCACCGTCCGCATTCAGCATTTACTGCTCATGATTTTCCAATTTTCCAATGGATTAAAACGATATGACCACACGCACCGAAGGCGGCACCGGCGACGAAATCCTCATTAACGTCACGCCCCGCGAAACCCGGGTCGCCGTGGTGGAAAACGGCGTCCTGCAGGAAATCCTGATTGAACGGGCCGGAAAACGCGGTCTGGTGGGCAACATCTATAAAGGCCGGGCCTGCCGGGTATTGCCAGGTATGGAAGCAGCTTTTGTTGATATTGGGCTGGAGCGGGCCGCTTTTCTGCATGTCTCTGATATTCGACCCGAATCCCTGCCTGAAAACGGCGCGGCGGCTGAACACGGCGATCACCCCGGCCAGGCCATTACCGATCTGGTGCGCGAAGGTCAGGAACTGGTGGTGCAGGTCATTAAAGACCCGATTGGCACTAAAGGAGCGCGACTGACCACTCATATCACCCTGCCGTCGCGGTTTCTGGTGTTTCTGGCCGATTCCGATGTCGCTGGCGTCTCGGTCAAGATTGATGGCGAGCGCGAGCGGCAACGCCTGAAAGAAGTCGTCAACGCCTTTCGGGCTGAATTTGGCGGCGGCTATATCGTGCGCACCGCCGCTGAAGGCGTCGACTCCACCGCGCTGCAAGCCGACATGCAGTTTTTGCAACGGTTATGGGACTCGATCCGCGAACGGATCAAGACACCAGCGGCATTGTCGCTCTCTATGAAGACTTGCCGCTGATTCTGCGGGTATTGCGCGACTTCATTGGCGACAATGTAGAGAAAGTGCGGATTGACTCGCGGGAAACCTGTCAGCGGATGCTGGAATTCGCCAAGAAATTTGTGCCGGAAATGGCGGCGCGGCTGGAGCATTATCCCGGCGAGCGGCCCATTTTCGAGCTGTATGGAATTGAAGATGAATTGCAGAAAGCCCTGGGCAAAAAAGTCCCACTCAAATCCGGCGGTTATCTGATCGTTGATCAAACCGAAGCAATGGCGACCATTGACGTGAATACCGGCGCTTATGTCGGTCATCGTAATCTGGAAGAGACCATCTTCAAGACTAATCTTGAAGCCGCCGCCGCGATTGCCCGGCAATTAAGACTACGCAATCTGGGCGGAATCATCATCCTCGATTTCATTGATATGGTGAGTGAAGAACACCGGCAGGCGGTGTTAAAGGCGCTGGAAAAGCATCTGGAAAAGGATCGGGCCAAAAGCCATATTTCCCAGGTGTCGCCCTTGGGTCTGGTCGAGATGACCCGCAAGCGCACCCGCGAAAGTCTGGAGCAGATTCTGTGCGAGCCGTGCCCTTTATGCGATGGGCGCGGCTCGATTAAGACCGCCGAAACCGTGTGCTACGAAATTTTCCGCGAACTGCTGCGCGAAACCCGCCAGTATTCGCCGCGTCAGTTTGTGGTGCTGGCGGCGCCGGAGGTGGTGGACGCCATGCAGGATCAGGAATCCACCAGCGTCGCCCAGCTTGAAGCCTTCATCGGCATCCCGATCAAATTCCAGGCCGAGGCGCTGTACACCCGCGAGCAATATGACGTGGTGCTGATGTGAAACGGCTGTGGCGCGCCTCTCGCCGACCGTTGCGCTGGGCGCGGTGGTTGCTGCTGGCGCTGCTGTCGCCGCTGTTGTTGCTGGCGGCCGCCGGGCAATGGTGGCTGCTGCCCAATCTGAATTACTATCGCGAAGATTTGGCCGCCGCCCTGGGCGCTGCGCTGCGTGCGCCAACCCGGATTGAGGCAGCGACCGCCGAGCGCGACGGCGGACAACTCAAACTGCGGTTGCGCAACGTCAGTCTGCGCGATCCGGAAACCGGCGTGGCGCAGGCCAGCTTTAGTCGGGCGGCGGCGACGCTGGATTTATGGCGATCACTGTGGGAATGGCGGCCGGTTTTCAGTCATATCCGGCTGGAAGGCGTGAATCTGACGCTGGAACAAGAGTTGGACGGGATGCCGAGGCTGCGGGCGGAGACGGCGACGGACAGCGCGCCCACTTTACCCGAAGTGGGCCGCTGGCTGTTTGAGGTCGGTCGGCTGGATATTGTCGGCGACCGCCTGACCGTATTGCGCCGCGCCGGGACCCCCCTGCATCTGCTGCATCCCTATTTTCAAGTGCGCGATACCGGGCGCGGGCAACGCTTGACCTTTACCGCGGAATGGCCGGACGAACTCGGCGATCAGCTTGAGTTCAGCATAGAGCGCATCACCACTGAAACCGAATCGTGGCAGGGCGGTTTCGAACTGCGGATCGAGTGGTTGAATCTGGCGGAATGGCTGCCGCCGCCCAGCGGCGAATCCAGTCGGTCCCCGCCGCTGTCAGCAGCATTAACGATCAGCGGCGACTGGCGCGACTGGCAACCGTTCCGCGTGGAAAGTCATTTGCGGCTGAACCGGAGTGAAGGCGGCAGCGACCTGACTTTAACCGGGCAACGGCTGCCCGACGGCTGGCAAGTGCAGGGTCAGGCGCAATTCGTCGACCGCCACGGGCAAATCGTCGCTGAGCCCCACTTTGCAGCGAACCAGACCGGCAGCCAGTGGCAAGGCTGGATTCGCAAGTTGCGTACCCAAGACCTTTTAAATGGAGCCATGCCGTGGCTGGCTGAACCGGCTCGACAATGGCTAACCCCGCTCCAGCTCCGGGGCGAATTGCCGGAAATCACCTTTCAGTTCGATCCGGCTGCGGCGACCTACACGGTGACCGCGCAACTGTGCGAAGCCGCTCTGCAACCGGTGCGCGGCCTGCCCGGTTTGAATAATCTGTGCGGAACGGTAGAACTGACGCCCGGACAGGGCCGAGTCACGCTCGACAGCCGCAAGGTTCGGGTAGATGCCGCCGGGCTGTTGCGCGCTCCGGTGACTCTGGAAACTCTGGCGGGAACCATTGCCTGGCGACGCGAAGCCGATGGATGGCGCTTGAGCAGCGCCGGTCTCGATCTGATCAACGCCGATCTCAATGCCCGGTTCTGGGGCAACGTCCTCATCGCTGATAGCGGAACGCCGCTGCTGGATTTGCACAGCCATTATCACGAGGTCAAGGCCAGCGCGATTCGCCATTATTTACCGGTCACGGTCATTCCACCGGAAGGCATCGCCTGGCTGGATCGCGCCCTGGTCAGTGGCCGGGTGACGGCGGGCGACGCCATTTTGCGCGGCCCGGCGGCGGCGTTTCCCTACGATCAGGGCGGTGGTCTATTTGAAACCCGCTTTCAAGTGGATAACACGGTGCTGGATTACGCCCCCGGCTGGCCGCGCCTGGAAGCGGCCGAGGGCATCGTGCTGTTTCGTGGTTCCAGCATGCAGGTGGACATCAGCGCCGGTCGGCTGCTGGACGCCAAGGTCGAGCGCATTGCTGCGCGCGTCGCCGATTTCAACAAAACAGTGGTGCAGGTCAAGGGCAAGGCCAAAGGCCGGGCGCGAGTCTGTGGCGGGCGCTGCGCGACAGTCCGTTTGGCCGCGATCTGAGCGATGACTTGCCGGATTTGCGGATTGACGGAGCCAATAGCCTGGATTTGGAACTGACTATTCCGGTTGATGAAGAGCCGATTCGGGTGCAAGGCCGGGTGGGATTGCTGGATAACACGGTCAAGCTGGCGGATGGGAATCTGCAGCTGGATCGATTGCGCGGCGAAGTACGGTTTAGCGAAGCCAGTTTGAACGCCAAGGAGGTGCAAGCGCGGCTGCGTGGCGAACCGGCGCGGATTGATCTGGATTTAGTCGGAGGCGAGGGCAACCGCAACCTGCGGGCGCAATTGCGGGGACAATGGGGATTGCCGACCCTGGCCGGGCCAGCGGCAGAACTGCTGAAGCAGCACGTCAGCGGCAAAAGCGCCTGGGAGGCGGTATTAACCGTTCCAACCGGGCGGCGGGCGCGGCGGGAGCCAACGGCGGCTTTTACCCTCGACGCCTATTCTGATTTGCGCGGCGTCACGGTTCGGCTGCCCGCGCCACTGGGCAAAACCTCCACTGAAGCTCGTCCGCTCCAAATCAGCCTGCGGCCCGGTTCAGCAGAGAACCGGGAGATTGCGCTGCGCTATGGAGAAAATGTGCAAGCCGCAATGGAACTGGCGAATTTTTCCGCTGATCCCCAATTGCTTCGCGGCGAACTGCGGATCAATGCCGGAGCGGCCCGACTACCAGACGCGCCGGGACTGGCGATTACCGCCCGGCTGCCGCGTTGGGAACTGAGCAATCTGGGCGGTTCGGCGCACAACCCTTCCTCATCGAATGGAACTGTCGCCGGTTCGTGGCGGATGATCCGCAGTCTCGATCTACGGATCGGCGAATGGGTGGTTGGTCAGCAAACTTTTGTGGATGTGGCGCTGAATGCAGCCCGGCAAGACCAGACTATACAGATTGAGATCAGGAGCGAAACGCTGGCTGGCAAAGTGACTGTGCCCGATGAATCGAACCCGAACCGGCCGATTCAAGCTGCGCTGCGGCGGCTCCATCTGCGCAGGGCGGCGGATTCCCCGGAATCTGCGGCGACCGTCGCCAGCCCAGCTAATGCGCTCGACCCGCGTCGCTGGCCGCCGCTGGCCGTCACAGTGGCGGATTTACGCCTGAATGGGGCGCGCCTGGGCCGATTGCGCCTGGTGGCGGCGCCACAGTCCAGCGGCATCCGCCTGACTGAATTCACTCTCGATTCCAGACAGCAGCACATTACCGCCAGTGGTGATTGGGAGAGGAGTCGCAATGGCCCCATTTCCCGCTTGAATGTGAAATTACAAAGTCGGGCGCTGAGCCAAACGCTGGCGGCATTCGGCTATTCCGGGGTCGGCATTGCGCAAGGCGAGACCCAGATTGAACTGGCGGTGAACTGGGCAGCCGACTTGCCCGATTTTGCCCTGGAACTGCTGGAAGGATCGCTCAAGCTGCGGGTCGGCCCCGGCCAGTTGCTGGATATTGACCCCGGCGTGGGCCGAATGCTGGGCCTGTTCAATGTGCAAAACCTGATGCGCCGCCTGGCGCTGGATTTCAGTGACATTGTTAAACCCGGCATGAGTTTTGATCAGATCACGGGTGAATTCACCTTCCAACAGGGCCATGCTTATACCGATAATCTGCTGATTGAATCACCCACTGCCCGCATTGAAATTCAGGGCCGCACCGGCTTGAAAGAGCGGGACTATGCGCAGCGCATCACCGTCACCCCTCAGTTCAGCGGAGCCTTGCCATTGGCGGGGGCCATAGCCGGCGGGCCAGCCGTAGGCGCAGCGGTGCTGCTGGCCGAGCGATTGCTGCAAAAAGACATCGAAAAGGCCGCCAGCTATCGTTACGCGCTCAGCGGTTCCTGGGATCAGCCGGTCATGAAACGACTGGAAGAACAACAACCTCCCGCAGCCAAAGGGTTGGCGGGCGACCAATGAATTGAGGAGTTTTTGAACATGTCAATTATTGCCGCTATTCAGATGGTATCCGGCCCGATAGTTGCAGGAAATCTGGCCGCTGCCGCCGAACTGATCGCCAGGGCTGCCGCTGGTGGAGCTCAACTGGCGGTTTTACCGGAAAACTTCGCCTTGATGGGCCAGCGGGAAAACGACCTGCTGGCCTGTTCAGAAATCCAGGGCGAAGGCCCGATTCAATCCTTCCTGGCCGAACAGGCGACCCGGCATCGGCTGTGGCTGGTGGGCGGCACGATTCCATTGCGAACCGCCGGCCAGCGGACCCGGGTCCGAGCCGCCTGTCTGCTATTTGACGATCAGGGCCAGCAGGTCGCCCGTTATGACAAGGTTCATCTGTTCGATGTGCAGGTGTTAGGCAGCACCGAGCGCTATAACGAATCCGCCACCATTGATCCCGGCGATCGCTACCGGGTGGTCGAGACTCCGTTTGGGCGGCTAGGGCTGGCGGTGTGCTACGACCTGCGCTTCCCGGAGCAATTTCGCGCCATGCTGGATCAGGGAATGGAGATCATCGCGCTGCCAGCGGCGTTTACCGCTGTCACAGGCCGCGCCCACTGGGAAATCCTGTTGCGCGCCCGCGCCATTGAAAATCAGTGTTACGTCATCGCGGCCGGGCAGGGCGGTGTGCATGTCAATGGTCGGGAAACCTACGGCGACAGTTTGATCATTGATCCGTGGGGGGTGATTCTAAATCGGCAGCCGTGGGGACCTGGCGTGGTGCTGGCGCAATTGGATCGGGAACTGCTGGAGGAAGTGCGGCGCCAATTTCCGGTGTTGCAGCATCGGGTGTGCTACGAAGCGGCGGCGATCTATTGAGCGACGCGGCGATGATAGCCCAACCGGCTGAACTCGCCACCGCGATCAAGGCATGGGGGCGGCAATTGGGATTTCAGCAGATCGGCATCGCCGACATTGATCTGAGCCAGGCGGAAACCCGGTTGCAAGAATGGCTGGCGGCAGGATTTCACGGTGAAATGGACTACATGGCCCGGCACGGCGCCCGGCGCAGCCGTCCGGCGGAACTGGTTCCCGGCACGGTGCGGGTGATTGCCGCACGGATGGATTATTGGCCGCCGGATGCCGCTGAACCGTGGCGCGTTTTGCAAAATCCGCAACTGGCTTATGTCTCGCGTTATGCGCTGGGTCGCGATTACCACAAGGTGCTGCGGCGACGCCTGCAAAAGCTGGCCGACTTGATGACTGCCGCCATTGGCCCTTTCGGTTATCGGGTGTTGGTGGACAGCGCCCCAGTGTTGGAAAAGGCGCTGGCGGAGAAAGCCGGGCTGGGCTGGATTGGCAAGCACAGTAATTTGCTGCACCGCAAAACCGGCTCGTGGTTTTTTCTCGGCGAGATTTATATAGATGCGCCGCTGCCGGTGGATCAGCCAGCGACCGCGCATTGTGGACGCTGCACCGCCTGTCTGGACATTTGCCCGACCCAGGCCATTGTCGCGCCGTTTCAGGTGGATGCGCGGCGCTGCATTTCCTACCACACCATTGAATTACACGGGGCGATTCCGCTGGAATTTCGCCGCGCTATCGGCAACCGGATTTATGGCTGCGATGACTGCCAGTTGATTTGTCCCTGGAACCGCTTCGCCAAAGCCAGCGTCGAGCCGGATTTCCGGGCGCGGCATGGACTGGACGCCACCACACTGGTGAAACTGTTCGGCTGGGATGAAGCCGCGTTTTTACAGCGAACCGAAGGCAACGCCATTCGCCGCATCGGTCACGAACGCTGGCTGCGCAATGTCGCAGTCGCCTTGGGCAATGCGCCGCCTTCAGCAGAAATCATCGCGGCCTTGCAGGCGCGGCGCGATCATCCGTCTGCTCTGGTGCGCGAACATGCGGCGTGGGCGCTGGCGGTTCAAAACCAATAAAATCAGTAACAGGCCTTTCGCTTCGGGTTCAAAAACCGTTCGGGGCGAGCCTGTCGAACCCCGCTTTTTACCAATGAATGCCCCTCGACCGCTGAGATTTCGGCGTGAGCTCAGTCGAACGCTTGCCAAAGCGTCAGGGCGAACGGATGGAGCGAAAGTCCTGAAAAAATTTCCTGATCCACAAGCGAGGATGCGAGGCGCGTGATCAAGCTGCTGTTGTTAGTGTTGCTGTGGCTGACAATCGCTCACGCCGGCGCGCGCAAGACACTTTGGTGCTGGCGTTTTCGCCTACCGGCCCAAGGAGTTGCTGGCCCCGCGCTATCAGCCGCTGGCCGATTACCTCAGCGCAGAACTGGGTGATGTGAAGATCGAATTGCGCATCCTCAATCAGGACGAGATCGAACACGCGCTGGAGAGAAATCAGCTTGATTTGCTGTTTACCAACCCCAGCCATTACATCGTGGTGCGCACCCGGTTCAGTCTCACCGGGGCTTTGGCCACACTGATCAGCCTGGAAAGCGATCAGCCGACCAGTCAACTGGGCGGCGTCATCATCGCTCGCAACGACGCGACAGGGTTGCAATCCCTCGCCGATCTCAAGGGGCGCAAGATTGCGATCCCCGGCGTGAAATTTCTGGGCGGCTATCAGACCCAAATGTTTGAACTGATGCAGGCCGGAGTCGATTTGCCTAAGGCGCAGTTTGAAATTCTCAACAGTCACGATGCAGTGGTGAAGGCGGTTCTGGCCGGGCAGGCGGAAGCGGGCTTCATCCGCACCGGTCTGATCGAACAGCTTCAACGCGAAGGCAAGCTGGACCCAAGCCATTTGCGCATCCTCAACCGCCAGAGTTATCCCGGTTTTCCCTATCTCGTTTCCACCCGCCTCTACCCGGAATGGGCTTTCGTGGCGCTGCCCCATGTGGACAGCCGACGGGTGCGCAAAATCGCTTCCAGCCTGATGCTGCTGGAAGCGGAACATCCAGTGGCGCGGACCGCTGGCATCGCTGGCTTCTCGCCACCGGCGGATTATCTGCCGGTGGAAAAATCATGCGGGCCTTGCGCTCTCCGCCCTTTGATCAGGCGCAACCGATTACCTGGCGCGACCTCTGGACCCAGCACCGCCCGATTCTCATCCTGTTGCTGATCGCCCTGACTCTGGTAGCCCTGCTGATCATGCTGCTGGCGCGGCGTAACCGGCAGTGGCGACTGACCAGCCAAACGCTGGACGCCGAGCGTCAACGGCTGCGGCAGGTGATGGCGGTCACTGGGGAAGGTCTCTGGGAATGGGACATCGCCAGCGGGCGCGTCAGCCATAATCTGAGCTGGTGCAAAATTCTCGGACTGGGCGCCGATTATCTGACCCATCCCATCGCCCGCTTCGGCGAGTTGCTGCATGAGGATGACCGTGAAGCGGTGATGGTGCGGATGCAAGGCTGTCTGACCGGCAACAGCGTTTACCGCAGCGAACACCGGCTGCGCCACGCCGACGGGCATTATCTCTGGATGTTCGATCAGGGCGATGTAGTTGAGCGCGATCCAGACGGCGCGCCCATCCGCATGATCGGCAGCATGACGGACATCACCGAACGCAAGAACCATGAACACGCGCTGGATCAGGCCAGAATCGCCGCTGAAACCGCCAATCGCACCAAGAGCGCCTTCCTCGCCAACATGAGCCATGAGATCCGCACTCCGATGAACGGCGTCATGGGCATGACTCAACTGTTGCTGGATACCCCGCTCAGCGCGAAACAGCAGGAGTACGCCCGCATCATCTACGACAGCGCCAACAACCTGCTGATCATCCTTAACGACATTCTGGACCTTTCCAAAATCGAAGCCGGGCGGCTTGATCTGGAAAGTATCGCCCTGAATTTGCCGGAAACCGTGCGTGGAACGGTCGCGCTGATAGCGGCGCGGGCGCGGGACAAGGGCTTGACGCTCGACTGCCAGCTTGAAAGCGGCGCCGATCACTGGCGGCTGGCTGGCGATCCGGTGCGGCTGCGCCAGATTCTCCTCAACCTGCTCGGCAACGCCATAAAATTTACCGACGCGGGCGCGATCACGGTGATCGTGAAGCGGTTGAAGATCGATGCAACTGCCGCCACTGGTGCGCTTTGAGGTGCGCGACACTGGCATCGGGATTGGCGCCGACCGGATTCAATCACTGTTTTCGCCGTTCACCCAGGCCGATGCGTCCACTACCCGACGTTTCGGCGGCACCGGACTGGGGCTTTCCATTTCAAGGCGGCTGGTGGAACTGATGGGCGGCGTGATCGGTGTTGAAAGCTGCGTCGGCGTTGGCAGCGCCTTCTGGTTCCAGATTCCGTTCCTGCTGGCGACGCAGACCGCAGAAGGCATCGGCGCTCCCGTCAACCCGGCGCCGCAACACGCAACGCGCAGCGGCGTTATCCTGCTGGTTGAAGATAATCCGGTGAACCAGATGCTCGCCGTAGCCATGCTGGGCAAATACGGTCATCAGGTGGATGTCGCCGAAAATGGCGAGCAGGCGCTGCGCTCCCTTTCGCGCCGCGCCTATGATCTGGTGCTGATGGATTGCCAGATGCCGGTGATGGACGGCTATGAAACCACGCGCCGCCTGCGCGCCGCCGACTCGTCGGCGCTGAATCGGCGCATTCCAGTGATCGCGATGACGGCCAGCGCACTGGTCGAAGACCAGCAACATTGTCTGGCCGTCGGCATGGATGGCTTTATTAGCAAGCCGGTCAAGGCCGACCATCTGCAACGGCTGGTGGCGGGCATCCTGGAAAATATCCACAGGCGCAGTTCCGATCCGCATGATGAATCTGCGCACAACATCCAATCCTGAACGCAGGACTGTTAAATTTCTTTGGGGATCAATGACCTTGCGGGGGGCGAACCACCCCGCCCCTAACGGGGCGCCCCTCCTTAACCAAGGAGGGGAACAAACCCGCACCGGGAGCTTCCTGATTTCCCCTCCTTGGTTAAGGAGG
>JAAUTD010000347.1 GCA_012031845.1 Synechococcaceae cyanobacterium SM1_2_3 | reverse complement strand
ACCGGCGCGATCAACGGCGCGCAGATCACCAACGTGCCGGGTGCCGGCGGCGCCGTGGGCCTGCCGCAGTTCATCAACAACTGGCGCGGCCAGGGCAATGCGCTCATGGTCGGCGGCATGGTGATGGTCGGCTCGCTGATCGCCAACAAGAGCCCCGTGCGCATCACGCAGGTGACGCCGGTGGCGCGCCTGACGGGCGAGAACCTGACCTCGACCGTCCGCAGCGCCCTGGCTGAGAAGCTTGCGCGTGAGCGGCTGAAGCGTGGCCAGGCGGCGGATGGCCAGCAGGTAGCCCTCGACCCCGCAGCCCGCGATCACCGCGTCCGCCCGGTTCTCGTTGAGCGCATCGATCAGTGTGTCGAACCGACGCATTTGCACGGTGCAATCGACCTTGAGCTCATCGCAGATCAGCCGCGCCAGTTCGATGTTGAAGCCGGCCGGGTTGCCGTCGGCGCCGGCATAGTTGAACGGCGGGTAATCGACCTCGCTGACGAAGCGGATCAGGGTGAGGCGCAAGTCGGGGCGCTCCGGCCGGCGGCGGGGATCCCAAAAGCTGGGAACGGGCACGCCGGGTGAAGCAACCTGTCCGTGTGCAATCGTATTCCCAAACGGAATGGAGGCGATCAAACCCGTCAGGCCGAGCAGCAAAACAGCAATCAGCTTGGTTCGACGCCAAAAAAGACGACCCCAGGTTTTTCTGAGTCGCATGTACAACGCCCCTCCTTTACGCTCAGGTTGCGTCCGGCGCTTCTTGCAATGCCTGTGGCAATATAAACCAAATCAGCCCGCCGGATCAGCCTTGACGCTTTGGGGGGCTTTACGATGTCCGGCCGTACGGAAATATGGCCGCCGCCCGCGCCGGGCGAGTTTGCTTTGTCTTCCCCACCCAACAACGGGGCGAAGACGCCCGAACGGGAACGCATCAAACCCGTAGGCAGTGGCAGCCTTCTCTCCTTCCCCGACCGGGGGCCGTGGGGAAATGCCCGTTATCGCGGCAACTGTTCGGGGTATGTCTATCGTGCGCTGTTTGAGCGGTTGCGCCCGCAGGTGTTCACCGATCCGACCGTGGGCAGCGGGACATCGGTAGAAGTCGCCCGCGAGATGGGGATTGAAGCCTATGGTCTGGATTTGCATTCGGGCTTCAATATCCTCAAACAGCGCATTCTTGACGTGATAGGCCAGCCCTCAGACCTCGTGCTGTCGCACCCGCCCTATCACAACCTCATCGTCTATAGCGGCCAGGTGTGGGGCCATGAACCCCACCCCGACGACCTCTCCCGTTGTGCGACCGAAGAGGAATTCATGGACAAGCTGATCGTGGCGATGAAGAACCAGCGCCACGCCACCAAGCCGGGCGGCTATTACGGCACCCTGATCGGCGATATTCGCAAGGACGGGCAGTATTTCAGCCTTCAGGCCGAATTGATCACCCGCTGCCCGAAACGGGAATTGCGCGCCATCCTCATCAAGCAGCAGTTCAATCCGGCCAGCGACCGGAAAGCCTACCCGCTCCCCTTGCCTCGCATCATGCACGAGTATGTGATTCTCTGGCAGAAGCCGCACCCGGTCACGGTTCCGGCCCCAACGCCGCCCCACCCGGCAACCCCCTGCCGCACCGGCGGCGCACCCCCAGCCCGGCGCTTTGATTCCTTAGCGACCGATCTAGGATTGACAGGAATCGGAAAGCAGCCTACATACCATATTCCGGTATGATGGAATGAAAGGGCCGTGATGAAAACCGTAGCCATGATTAGCCAGAAGGGCGGCACCGGCAAAAGCACGATTGCTACGCATCTTGCGGTTTGCGCCGAGCGCGACCACAAGAATGTCGCCATCTTCGATATTGACCCGCAGGCATCCGCCTACAAATGGAGTCAACGCCGCAGCGCCGACACGCCCACGGTGATCAAGGCGACCCCGGCACAGCTTCCAACCCTCCTCGTACAGGCCAAGAAACAGCACGCCGAGTTAGTGATTATTGACACCGCCGGACGTTCTGACGGGGCGACCCGTCACGCCATCCAGGCCGCCGACTTGGTTTTAATCCCGTGCCGCCCATCCGCCGCCGACTTGGACGCCATCGAAGACACTATCCGGCTGATGCAGTTGACCCCAGACAAACGGGCCGCTGTGATCCTCAATGCCGCGCCCGTAAGGGGCAGCATGGCCGAGGATGCCCGCGCCGCTATCGTGGAACGCTTGGCCGTGGCTCCCATCATCTTGTGCCAGCGTTCAGCCTATGCCTATGCGTGGATCGATGGGCGCAGCGTCGAGGAATACGAGGCGGGCGGCAAAGCCGCCGATGAGATTCGCGCCCTTTACCAATGGCTGATTCAGCAGTAATACCATCATACCTTCATGCCATGATTTACATACCATGATTAGATTAATATGGTATGAAGGTATTAAAATATGAAAGAGGTGCCGACATGCCCGCCAGACCCAAACTAAGCTTCAACACGCCCCATCCCGCCACGGCGAAGGATACCGCTGAGCAACGGCCCGACCGGGTAGGAAAGCGGTTATTGCAAGCCCATTTGCCCGCAACGACCGTCATTGAATTGAAGATACTCGCCGCCAAAAAAGGCGTGCCCGTGGTTTCCCTGGTGGAGGAAGCCGTAGCCATGCTACTGGCTCAGCATCGGGATGAGCTGGTTTGAGATCGCCCGTGTGCGGACATCCCGCACCGTGCCGATCTAAACCGGCTTTTTGGCCTTGGCGCGACAGAAACCGATAAAAGCTCCATCCGGGTTTTTCGGTTTTTCGCTTTTCTTGGCGATCCATTCCAACCAATGCTGTTCGAGGGCATAGACATCGAACCCAGGAGCCACCTGCTTGGCTTTTTCGTAGGTTTCCGGGCGCAAGGCAAAGGGTAGGGGCGTGCCTTCAATCAGCGGGCGCATGGCCTGTTCAAGCGGATCGTCGGCAAGACGGGCCACGTTTCGCCGCTTGGAGGTCAACGCCTGAACGGCTGGATTCATCGGCACATGCGGCGCGCTCGGTTTGAGGGTAAGGCCGGATGCGCCATCTTCGATTCTGGCTTGGGGATAACACGCATGAACGACCCGCAGTTGCCGTAGAAAGGCCCTCTTGAAGTCAAGCAAACCTCGTGGGCTATTTGCATAGTTGGCTCCGAATTGCCATTGCAAGGCTTGCCAAGGGATGACCGTTTCCTTGCCCAGGTAGGACAGGCGATGCGTGAGCCAGCAGTAAATATCAAGCGCTAAGGGTGACTGTTTGAGAATACGCAAAGCGCGCATATCAATCGGCACCGGTCTTTTGACGATTTCATCAAAGAAATCTGTGCCTAGGGTGACGGTTGATTTCCATAGCGTGCCTTGTTCTGGTCGCTTGGGGTCCCACCACAAGGCAAACCGCCGAGCAATGGCGAAGCTTTCCCCCAGCGCCATTTCATCATCCAGGTATCTGCATGAGATAGCGGATGAAAACAGCCGCATGGTTTGGTTGCGGAATCGCGTGATGTCGCCACGTTTCCCGCCTTGCGCAGCTAGACCCAGTTGGGCCATGAACTGTGACAGCGACGGCCCCAGTTCCAGAAGCGGCGAACGGGTGCGGACGGCTTCCGTGGTCATCCATGACAGCAGCAGGCGCGGGATCGAGCCGAAAGGCAACCCCGATGACCCTAGCGCGGTGATGGAAAGCTCGAAAGCCCCATTGCGCCGGATGAACTGATTCCCTTCCGCATCGCGGTGTGGCAGCGTCGCCTGCGTCAGCACCCGCGCCATGTAGCCGACCGCCCCGGCTTTCTTGGCGTCTTCGACTTCTATCGCCGCCGCTTCCGCTAAGAATTTTTCGATGTTATCCCGATTCATGATCGCCCCCTGTCGGCCTGTTGATAATTTAGCCAATTTACGAAGTTATGCACGCTGATTTTGTCTCATGGCAACCGAATTTTTACGCTGATTTTGTCTCACGTTTACGCTGATTTTGTCTCACGAATGGCGCGCCACTCCTTATATAAAAAACACCTGTATCACCCTGTATTTTAAAAACACCTGTGTCGCGGGCGCGCGCGTGAGCTGTGGATAACTTTCAGCAATGGCAAACGCCCAAGTGTTCAGGAAAAAGGAATGCGCCTGACGGCGCATGAATCTTTCAAGAAATAGGG
>JAAUTD010000346.1 GCA_012031845.1 Synechococcaceae cyanobacterium SM1_2_3 | reverse complement strand
GATCGCGCGGCGGCCAGATGAAACACCGGATCATGGCGCAAGCTGCGTGGCAAATAGGGAGCCTGCTGCTGGGCGAATAATTTCGCGGCATCCACCCCGCCCTGACCACTGCGACAATAGTGATCCAGCACGATGCGAAAGAACTGGGCCAGATGGGCGTTTTCCCGCTGCAATAGTCGCAACGGCAAGCCGCCCTCACAGGCAATCGTCACCAGAAAAAGGCGGTTGCCGCCGATATTGCGTAATACCGGAGGCCGTTGCCACCACTTCAGGCCCGGTTCCACCCAGTCGGCGATAAGGGATTGAAGCGGGGTTTCCAGACCCAGTGGTTTGAACACGGTGTCCCAGGCCCACGGCCCTTCGGCGTGTTCACGGCGGAAAGTTTCAGCCGCGTACAGACAGAAAATCGGCGCAAAGCGCAATGCCTTCTTGCCCCGCGAATCCAGAAGCAGAATTTGATGAAAGTGGATTTTCAAATCCGCATAGGTTGTATCACGCATCTTGTACGCATACAGCGGACGACCGTCGGGTTCGGTCTGGCGGGTGTGGGCAAATAGAAATTTCTGAAGCCAATTTTTGGGGTCTGCTTGTTTGGGTAAAGTCATCAGCCTGCTCTTGGTGATTATTACTGTTGAAAAAGCAGCGCGCACCCTTCAGACATCCCCGACAGGACAAAGCCGGATCGACGCGCCGCCTACCAAACCGAAGTTTTCACTTAGCAAATTCAGCGCCAATCAAGCTAAAAAACCGATATTCACCGCAATGAGCAAATTTTGATAAATAATTTTATTATTCAATAAGATAATGTATGAGAAAAAACCAAGTGAGTGATTCTATAACCGGTGTGAAGCGGAACTAGGCGGGACAGTGTTTAATTTTGAAACGCAGATGACTTCAGAGTGTTCATTTTTGAAAAGCGATTCAGTTTTTTCAGCCCGTAGCATTGAACGATGCGCTTTCCTGCGGTCAGCGCATCCTACGGCTAAAATCAGCCAGCAAAGTCAAAAGCTAATCAGTTTGCAGGGTTTTGGCCGGGGCAAAATTTTCCAGTATTATCCAGCAGTCCGCTTTATCCCCGTGTTTAAACTCTGGAGTTCCCGTCGTGAGCACCTGCTTTCAGAACGTGTACAACGCATCAAGCCTTCTCCCACCTTGGCCGTGACCGCCAAGGCCAATGAGCTCAAAGCTGCGGGCAAGGACGTAGTCGGCCTGGGGGCCGGCGAGCCGGATTTCGACACGCCCGATTTCATCAAAGAGGCGGCGATCAAGGCGATTCACTCTGGTTTCACCAAATACACCCCGGTGGACGGCACCGCTGGCCTGAAAAAAGCGATCATCGCCAAATTCCAGCGTGATAACGGCCTAAGTTACGAGCCAAAGCAGATTCTGGTGTCGGTGGGCGGCAAGCAGAGCTTTTATAATCTGGCGCAAGCTCTGCTGAACAGCGGCGACGAAGTGATTATTCCCGCGCCGTACTGGGTGTCGTATCCCGACATGGTGTTGCTGGCCGATGGCGTGCCGGTGATCGTCAATGCCGGGATCGAACAACATTTCAAAATCACTCCGGCGCAACTGGAAGCGGCGATCACCCCACGCACCAAGCTGATGGTGATCAACAGCCCGTCCAATCCCACGGGAGTCGCTTATAGCGGCGCTGAACTGGCCGCGCTGGGCGAAGTGCTGCGCCGCCACCCGCAGGTCTATATCGCCACCGATGACATGTACGAACACATCCTGTGGACCGAGGAGAAGTTCCACACCATCCTCAATCTTTGCCCGGATTTGTACGACCGGACTATTGTGCTGAATGGCGTATCAAAGGCGTATTCGATGACCGGCTGGCGGATTGGCTATTGCGGCGGGCCGAAGGATTTGATCAACGCCATGACCAATATCCAGTCGCAAAGCACCTCCAATCCGACTTCGATTTCGCAGGTCGCAGCGGAAGCGGCGCTGAACGGCGATCAATCCTGTATCGAGATGATGACCAAGGCGTTCAAGCTGCGCCATGACCATGTCTACGACGCGCTCAAGGCGATGACCGATGTGGAAGTCGCCCCTGCCGATGGCACGTTCTACATTTTCCCCAGTTTCCAGAAAGTGATTGAGCGGCTGGGTCTGGCGAACGACATTGCTTTCGCCGAGTTGCTGCTGAACGAAGGCGGCGTGGCGCTGGTGCCGGGGTCGGCGTTCGGCGCGGAGGGTTGTGTGCGGATTTCCTTCGCCACCAGCCTGAGCAATCTGGTCAAGGCGCTGGAGCGGATTAATCGGGTGATCGCAGCCTGATCGGTCAGTGATTGACAGGAGGATCGGGGATCAATAGAATCCCCGCTCTCTTATTCCCCGGTAGCTCAGTCGGTAGAGCAAGTGACTGTTAATCACTGGGTCAGCGGTTCGAGTCCGTTCCGGGGAGCCATATAAATCAACGCCTTGCCGCACTTTGTGGCAGGGCGTTTTTCGTGAAGCGCCCCGTGAATCGCCTCCAGTGCTTTCGCGTTCCCTCGCTGGACGCGATTAGGCCGCGTTCAATACCGGCGCATTGCCAACCATTCGCGGTTCAACCCATAACCGGTCTCGTAAACCCGACGACCGCCGCAACCGCCGCTCAACCGCGTCGCTGAATACCTCCGGCGCTCCATAAAAATTCGCCTGCTGTTTGGCGCGAGTCAGCGCGGTGTAGAGCAATTCCCGACTCAGCACCGGCGAGGGCGCATTCGGCGTTACGACTAAAACCTGATCGAATTCCGAACCCTGACTTTTATGCACCGTCATGGCGTAAACCGTCTCATGTTCCGGCAATCGCGCTGGGGCAAAACCGCGTAAAGCCCCATCGCTACCCAGAAAAAAAACTTTCATCCGTTCCGCAGCGTCTGGGTCGCGCAAGGTGATGCCGATGTCGCCGTTAAACAGACGCAGGTTGTAATCATTACTGACAATCATCACGGGCCGACCGAGATACCAGTCGGTTCCGGCATTGATCCAGCCGCTCTCATCCAATATGTCTTCACACAGCCGGTTTAATGCCTGCACCCCAAAAGGCCCATTGCGCAATGCGCTCAAAACCCGGAATTGATTAAATAGCGCAAATACCGCCGTTGGCCCGGCATCTGCTCGCGCCGCCTGCAAATAGGGCGCATAACCGGCGCTAATCGGTTCTGCCAGCGCCTCGGGCAATTCATCCGGATCGTCCAGGATTTGCCAGTGAATATCGGTATGCGGCGCACCTTCGAGCAAGGCCAGCGCGTCCGGCGCTTTGCCCTTGTTCACCGCTTTGGCCAGTGCGCCAATGCCGCTGGCCGCGCCAAAACGGTAGCTATGCTTGAGCAGCACAATCGCATCGGCCAGCGGCGAAGGCATGAACCGGCCACGCGGCAAGGTCTCGCCAGTCAAGGTCGCCAGCCGCGTATGAAACTCCGGGGAAAATCCGCCCGCGCCCGCGCAAATATCGCCCAGCACTGCGCCCGCCTCCACCGACGCCAACTGATCCTTGTCGCCCAGCAGGATCAGGCGGGCGGCAGGCGGCAGCGCGGCCACCGTTTTCGCCATCAGCGCCAATCCAACCATCGAAACCTCGTCCACCACCAGCACATCCAGCGCAGGGGATTGTCGCGATCGTGGCGGAAATAGATCGAATCAGGGCGAGCGCCCAGCAAGCGGTGCAAGGTGGAGGCTTCTTCGGGGATTTGCGCCAACTGTTCCGGTTGCAGTCCCAGCCGACCCAAATCAGGCTTGGCGGCGCGAATCGCTTCCTGCAACCGCGCCGCCGCTTTGCCGGTGGGCGCCGCCAGCGCGAGTCCCGCAGCACCACCGAGAACCTCCGCGCCGCCGGCCAAGCCACCATCCCCATCTTCCGCAAACTCTTCAAAGCGGTGGATGAATTGCTGGAGTCGAAGGAGGAGCGGGAGAAGAGAAATTAAGGCTCTCGCCGCGCGAAGAGGGCATGAAATTCCTTTCGCGTCTCAAAACCTCCGCTGTATAGCCATCCTCTGCAAAGTAATGAAGGCCTGAGCATTACGCGGGTGCCAGAAGGGCATTACTGCTGAATGGACACTCCTGGGACTCAGTAACTACAAGAATGGAAAACCGGACTGGACTAATGCTTGTCCAACCACCGGCGGCGAAAGAGCGGCCAATGGCTTCATCTATTGCAG
>JAAUTD010000345.1 GCA_012031845.1 Synechococcaceae cyanobacterium SM1_2_3 | reverse complement strand
GGATCTTCGCCGGCGTAGAAGTAGGGAGCCTGATAGCGGGCGCCGCCGCCAAATTCAAAATGGCGGATACCCATTCCGGCGGCGCCTGCATCGCAGGCAGCACGTCGTCCACGCGCACGTTGCCGCCGAATACGCTCTGAAGACCGTCGCGAAAAGCGGTCAGCATCACACGGATTTTTTTGGGGGAAGGGGCAAAGATCATGGTAACTCCAGGGTTTTTAACGGATTTCTTCGATGCGTGTAACGCGAGCGCCAGGGGCGATGGCGTTCACGGCGGAGGTAATGGCGACCGCGATCACCGGGTCAGCAGCCGACGGATCAGTTTGCACCGCCCGGCCAACCGCTGGCGACCACGGTTGCTCCGGCGGGGCGCGATCCGGGAACAGCTCAATCAAGCCGCGCAGTGCGCCCGCCAGCAACGAAAGCAGGCCCAGCACGGCGATGAAAGCATTGATGCAAATCAAGAAAAGATTGGGATTTTCCATAGCAAGATTCCTGCTGCGCCATACCGGCAATGGGAAAGGTAAAGCATGGTTTGGACTGGGTGCAAAACGGTTTTGCCTAACCGCCTCTAAGGATAGCGTTTGTCGGGGACGATGGAAGTGGTTTAATTTCCAGAGGAATGTTAATGATTTGGCCTATTGGATTCGGAGCGAACCGCCAAGGCATGGCGTTCCGCGCCAGTCCCAGCCGGATAATAATCGTCAATAATCTTCTATCATGCTCAAATCTTTCACGTTTCCGAATCGCCCCAATGATCTACTCCTCCGACGAACCCCAATCCATCCCCACCCTGTTCGATGCGCTGCAAACCGAAACCGTTGATACCTTGAAAGAACAGGCGAAGCTGATCAGCGGCAGCGAGCAGACCAAATTGGTGCGCAAGGCGAATCTGGTTGAATTTATCGGACAGCGGATGACGGGCGACCACCTTCAGGCGTTATGGCAGCGCCTCGATGCCCTGCAACAGGCGGCAGTGACGGAAACCGCGCATGGTCCGAATCCGTGGTTCGACGCTGATCGGTTTGTTGTTAAATACGGCCAGTTGCCCGGTCCGATTCTTACAAATAGGTGGGTCTATCCCCGGAAGTACTCGTTGCTTGATCTGTTCTTCTTCGATGAAATCATGCCGGAGGATTTGCGGCGACGAATCAAAGCCTTCACGCCCAAGCCGGAACCGGTGCATCTGTCGCCGCTGAGCGAGATTCCCGGCGAGGCAGCGCTCCTCTATGAGGAGTGGGATCAGAAGACGCGACAGAAAAAAACCTACCGGAACATGGTTCCGATCACCTGCCGCCTGACCGAGCGATCAGCGATCCACGATCTGAAAGCGGTGTTGCGGCTGGTTGACGCAGGCAAGCTGGCGGTCAGCGATAAAACCCGCCAACCCGGCGTCGCCGGTCTCAAAGCGATGAACCCGCTGCTGCTGGGCGGCGATTTTTACGACGACAGCGGCTATGGCGATGATCAGAAAATTGGCCCGATCAAGTCCTTCGCCTGGCCGATGCTGATGCAGGGCGGCGGACTGGCGACGTTGAATGGCAAGACGCTGGAACTGAGCAAAACCGGGCAAAAGGCCCTTGGCGAACCGCCGGAAAAGACCTTGGCGCAGATCTGGCAACGCTGGCTGAAAACCACGGTGTTCGACGAGTTGCGGCGGATTGACTGCATCAAGGGCCAGACCGGCAAGGGCCAGCGTGGCTTAACCGCAGTTGCGAAGCGTCGCGCTGCGATCAATCAGATGTTAAAGCACTGTCCGCCAGGCCAATGGATCGCGGTGAATGACCTGTTTCGCTTTATGCGGGTGAATGGCCCGAACTTCGAGATCACTCGCGATCTGGAAAACCTTTATGTCAACGAACCCATGTACGGTATGGATTCCATGCACTGTCCTGACTGGATGCTGCTTCAGGCCCGCTACGCACTGTGTCTGTTATTCGAGTACGCCGCGACGCTGGGATTGCTCGACGTGGCCTATATCCCGCCGCATGACGCCCGTCCCGATTATCGCGGGTGGTACGGAATCTCCGATTTGCCCTTCTTCAGCCGCTATGACGGCTTGCTCTATTTCCGCATCAATCCGCTGGGCGCGTATGCGCTAGGACTGGCTCCTGGTTATCAGCCGACGATGCCGGAAATCGTAACGCCGGAAGCCCCGCTCATCCGGGTATTGCCGAATCTGGAGATTGCCGCGATGGGCTCGCGCCTGGAGCCAGCGGATTTAATGATGCTGGACCGCTACGCCAACAAAGTCTCTGATGCGGTGTGGAAGCTGGATCAGGCGCGGTTGCTGGATGCGCTGGAAGCCGGCCACGATTTGATGACGCTGGCCGAATTGCTGGTTGCGCTCAGCGGCCAGCCGTTGCCGGAAACAGTGGAGCGATTGCTGGAGGATATAGCTCGCCGCGCCCGCAGCGTACAATCCAAAGGTACAGTCTGGCTGATTGAATGCGCCGATCCGGCTCTGGCCGCTTTGATCGCCAACGACAGCCGCACCAAACCCTTTTGCCAAACGGCGGGCGACCGTAGCTTAACCGTGCCGCTGGAATCCGAAACCCGCTTTCGCAGCGCCCTGCGCAAACTCGGCTATATCATCCCCAAATGAGCGATTACCTCCCTGAAAATCCGCTGATCGTGCAGAGCGATCACACGGTCTTGCTGGAAACGCATGGCCCGCGCAGTGAATCGGCCCGCGAGGCCATTACGCCGTTCGCCGAACTGATCAAAAGTCCTGAACATATCCACACCTACCGCATTACCCCGCTGAGCATCTGGAACGCCCGCGCCGCCGGTCTGAACACAGGGGCGATGATCGCGACCCTGCGCCAGTTCGCCAAATATCCGGTGCCGGAAGGCGTGGCTCAGGAAATCGAATCGCTGGGGCGGCGCTATGGGCTGGCAGTGATCGAACGCGACGCGGATGGATTGATTTTGCGGGTGGCCGACGCGCCGCTGGCGGAATTGCTGGCCCGCGAGCGCAAGGTCGCGCCGCTGCTGGGCGAACGCTTGACCGATCTGGTGTTTCGCATTCGGCTGGGGGTGCGCGGCCTGCTCAAACAAGCCTTGGTGAACGCCGGTTATCCCGCCGACGATCTGGCCGGTTACAGCGAAGGCCAGCAGTTGCCGCTGACCTTGCGAACCCTCAGCAGCGGCGGCGAACCTTTTATCGTGCGCGGCTATCAGCGCGAGGCGGCGGCGGCGTTTTATCAGGACGGCCAGGCGCGAGGCGGCAGCGGGGTGATCGTGTTGCCGTGCGGCGCGGGCAAGACCATCGTCGGCATGGCGACGATGGCGCTGGTGCAGGAAAACACCCTGATTCTCACCACCAGTCAGACCTCGATCCAGCAGTGGCGACGGGAATTGCTGGACAAGACCGATCTGCCCGCGGACGCCATCGCCGAATACACCAGCCAGCACAAGAACACCGGGCCGGTGACGCTGGCGACCTATCAAATGCTGACTTATCGGCCCAGCCGCGAGGCTGAATTTGTCCATTTCGGCCTGTTTCACGCCCGCGCCTGGGGCTTGATCATCTATGACGAGGTGCATTTGCTGCCCGCGCCGGTGTTTCGGGTGACTGCCGAATTGCAATCACGGCGGCGGTTGGGGCTGACCGCGACCCTGATTCGCGAGGATGGGCTGGAAAGTGACGTGTTCGCGCTGATCGGCCCGAAACGCTATGACGCGCCGTGGCGGGAACTGGAAGGGCAGGGCTTCATCGCCGCTGCGGATTGCACCGAGATTCGGGTGGCGCAGACCCCGGAACGCGACATGGAATATGCGCTGGCTCCCCGCCGCAATCAGTTTCGGGTGGCGGCGGAAAATCCGCGCAAACAGCAGGTCGTGGCGGAATTACTGAAGCGGGAAGCCGGGCATCGCATTCTGATCATCGGCGAGTTCATCAGTCAGGTGGAAGAATTTGCGGCGGCCACCGGGTTTCCGCTGTTGACCGGCAAGACCGCGCAACTGGAACGGGAACGGCTGTATCAGGCGTTTCGTGACCAGACTGTGCCGGGCTTGGTGCTATCGCGGGTGGGCAATTTCGCGGTGGATTTGCCGGATGCGGACGTGCTGATTCAGGTGTCCGGCAAATACGGTTCGCGGCAGGAAGAGGCGCAACGGCTGGGACGGGTGCTGCGGCCCAAGAAGGA
>JAAUTD010000344.1 GCA_012031845.1 Synechococcaceae cyanobacterium SM1_2_3 | reverse complement strand
AAAATCCCTACACGCTTATTATTCAACTCACATAAACCCCGCTGCCCATAAGATAGAAACCCTTGCCAACATAGCAGGCATCAAAGGCAAAAACAAAAAAACCACAATCATAAAAAGCTCATGAAGTAATGAAAGATGCTGATTTTATAAGCAATTATGAATTACAAGACGATAACATCAAAGCCGATATAAACCACACTCCTAGTCAGAAACGAGCAATAATAAAAAAAAGCCAAAAAAACCCAATCTAGCTGTAGCGGCCTGATAACATAAATCACAGGAACCGATTACATCCGTTTTTCGGGACCACATTAGCTGATAATATCGGTGCGCCAGGAACCAGATTAAGTGAGAATGAGCCCACATTAATTGAGAACAGCCCGATAACATCCGCCAGGAACCACATTGACTGAGAATGACGATAGTTACTCAGCGCCCATCAAATATATCGTCACAGTGCTGGTGGCCCAGGTGGCTACGCCGCTGCCGAAGAAATCCTAATCCTCCGTGTCCATACTGGACAGTTCAGGCCAGCGCGGTGGCCAACACCGCGCTAGTCATGAACGTCTCGGATACGTTGACGCGCGCTGGCCTCGAATTCGCTATAAACATCAAACTCGATACACTGCACCAGCGTTGGCAACTGGCTCAGTACCCAAGCACCGCACGGACAAGAATATTGGCGTCAAGTACCAGAGTTTGACGGCTCATCGCTTGGCAGTCGTGCGGCGTGTCTTAAAGTCATCCACAATGTCATCTTTTGATACGCGCAAAGCTGACATCATGGCCTCCAATTTCGCCGCCGCCTGCTTGAGGGCATCCAGTTCTGCCTGGTTGCGACCAAGGGTGTGCCGGAATGTAATAGCCGATTGTTTCCCCGTGACGAGTGATCGCGATCGGAAACACCGACTCCAGATACGAAAGCAAATGGGCTCGGAATTCTTTCACACCCACTTTAGTTTCCATAACGCCCTCTATTGTGTACTTAGGTGTACCCAATAGAGCGGTACTGTAAGCGTCGATAAACGATCGTTTTATCGAACGCTTACAGCAAGGTTATTTTCCGTCGAATTCGACCTGTTTTCAGTGCAGAATACTGGTTCGATGAAACAGCGTTCGATTTACTATTCTGTGATGAGTATAATAAACGATTATCAGGCTCCGAGAACTAGCTATGAATATTGGTTACGCTCGCGTCAGCACCCGAGATCAAACGGTTGCGCTTCAGGTTGATGCGCTGACGGCGGTTGGCTGCGACAAGGTTTATACGGAAGTTATTAGCGGAGCGGCGACCGATCGGCCCATATTGGCCAAGCTCCTCGACGAAGTGCGACCGGGCGACATTGTGGTGGTTTGGAAGCTGGATCGACTGGGGCGTTCGCTCAAGCATCTGGTTGAGACCGTCAACCTGCTGTTGCAGCAGGATGTTGGTATCAAGAGTTTGAATGACCCAATTGACACGACCACGCCGCAAGGGCGCTTGGTGTTTAATCTTTTCGCCTCCCTGGCTGAATTTGAACGTGATGTGATTCGCGAGCGCACCCAAGCCGGTCTTTCCGCCGCTCGCGCTCGTGGACGTACAGGCGGACGTCCGAAAGGGTTGCCGCAACAGGCCCAATCCACCGCTTGCGCCGCCGAAACCCTGTACCGTGAAGGCAAGCTCAGCGCACAGCAAATTGCCGAACACTTGCATATTTCCAAGAGCACTTTATACGCCTATCTCCGCCATCGCGGCGTCCCCATTGGCGTATCGAGAGTGATTCGATAGCGCCGGGACTTGTCCAGTGCCCAGAAAGATCATCCCCGCTGAAACCCTGATCGATTTGGTTAGACGGTTGGCAATGCTACCGGCTCGCAGTCACGAACGCCGATTACTCATAGCGGAAACGGCGCATGCGTTTGGCGTTTCCGAGCCGACCTTATACCGGGCGCTGGCAGAGCGATGCGACCCAAGGCGTTGCGCCGCGCTGATCGAGGAGCGCCGCGTGTGCTCCCGTCAGAGCAGTTAGAACACTACTGCGAATTAATCGCCGCGATAAAAAATGCGAACCTCAAATAAGAAAGGTCGACATCTTTCGACCGCCGAATCGATCCGGCTGATCGAGACGTTCGGTATTGACACTCCCGACGGGCATATCCAGGCCACTGCCGGTACACTCAACAAGACCACGGTTAATCGCTATCTCAAACACTGGGGTTATGATCGCGTAACGCTTGGACGGCCACCGCCTGCGGTGCGTTTCCAGGCGGAGCACAGCAACGATTGCTGGCAATTCGATCTATCGCCATCGGATCTCAAGCAGGTCGAAGCACCCTCTTGGCTACGCCCAGATATGAAGGCGCCCACCCTCATGTTATTTTCCATCGTCGATGACCGCAGCGGCGTTGCTTACCAAGAATACCACTGTGTCTACGGCGAGGATGTCGTAACCGCCTTACGGTTTTTATTCAACGCCATGGCGGCGAAAGCGACGCCTGACTTTCCGTTGCAAGGCATCCCGTTGATGATTTACACGGATAACGGGCCAGTAGCACGCAGCCAAGTGTTTCAGCGCGTGATGCGCTACCTTGGCATTGAGGTGCGCACGCACATGCCGGCCGCAAGGACGGCCGCCGCACCACCGCCCGTTCCGCACGGTGAAAGAGATACACGAAACCTTGTATCACTTCCAGAAACCGCGCGATGAGATTGAAGCCAATGCCTGGTTACAGAATTTCCTGATTCGCTACAATGCCATGGATCACCGGTCTGAGCCGCACTCACGCACCGAAGATTGGTTGCAGAACCTTCCCGCCGGCGGCATTCAAGCCATGTGCAGTTGGGAACGTTTTTGCACCTTCGCTCGCGAGCCGGATCGGCGTAAGGTTGCGATAGATGCGCGCGTAACGGTGGACGGCACGCCGTATGAGGTTGATTCTGAATTGGCCGGTGAGGAAGTCGTGTTATGGTGGGGATTATTCGACCAAGAGTTGTTTGTCGAGCACGGCGAAAAACGCTTCGGCCCTTACTTGCCGGTTGGCGGGCCTATTCCGCTGAATCGCTATCGCGCTTTCAAAAAATCGTCGGCGCAAAGACGTGCGGATCGTATCGAGCTATTGGCCGCTCAACTCGAATTGCCCCGTGCCGCACTGGAAAATAGGCCTGACGTCGCGGTATTCATCCGACCTGGTGGCATACCAACTCAAACTTTTACCGACCCTGATCCATTCAACCAACTGACTTACCCAAGCACATTGGCAGCGAAACGTGCAATTTCGGAATTTTTGGGTCTGCCGCTGGCGAAGCTGCCAGCGGCTCAACTTGCTCGGATTGAAGAGCTTGTCCAGTCCACACTGAATAAGCAGGAAGTGCTGGCACAGGTCCGTGCCTGTATCGAACCTGACGAATGCCTACCGGAGAACCAACCCAATGCTGAGTGATATTAGAAACCACTACGGTCTTATCCGTGAAATCAGTTCGATCAGCCAGATCGCCTATTTTGAAACGACCCAATTACAACAGGTTGTCACCGAACTCAAACTGGCAATCAAGGATAGCAAGCTTATCGTGCTGGCCGGCATGGTTGGGACCGGCAAAACCACGATGCTGCAACAAATCCAGGACTTGCTGGAACAAGATAAAGCCATTTTGATTGCCAATTCCTTGGCGTTGGATGTTAGCCAGGTAACGCCGGCAACGTTGGTGCAGACATTATTCAGTGAACTAGCTATCGACAAGGACGACCCGATGCCTAAAGTAGTGGGTCTGCGGGAACGGGCATTGCGCGACCTGATCCGCAAGAGGAGAAAGCCCGTCGCATTGTTCATTGATGATGCCCATCAACTGTCAAGTAAGACTTTGATAGCCCTGAAACGGCTGATGGAAATCGTGCGTAGCGGCAAGGGTACACTGTCAATAGTCTTGGCAGGACACCCGAAACTCAAGAATGACTTACTTCGGGCCTCAATGGAAGAAATTGGCGCACGGACGACGTTTTTTGAACTGAACGGCTTCGGGCACGACAAGAAAAAGTATCTGTACTGGTTGCTCGAACAAGTTACGGCGGCAGAAACTAAACTGGAAACCTTAATAACCGAAGCTGCCGTGACATTGTTATGTGAGAAATTGACGACACCGTTGCAGTTCGAACTGTACCTAACGCGTGCTTCGTGGAAGCCTTCCGAG
>JAAUTD010000036.1 GCA_012031845.1 Synechococcaceae cyanobacterium SM1_2_3 | reverse complement strand
AGATTATCGCGGATTCGCCGACCCCAGCCGCAGGCGGGCTGATCGAGGTGACCGCCAGCATTGGCGTCACCCTGTTCGCGCTCAGCGATGCTGCTGCCGAATACCGTTCTGGCGCGCGCCGACCGGGCGCTGTACCGGGCCAAGGATCAGGGACGCAACCGGGTGGAAATTGAACTGCCTCCTCAGCAAAGCTGAAGCAGTGCGCTATGGCTCCGACCCGCGCATAACAGACCCACGGGCAGAATCGCCGGGAACTTGCTATAACAACGGATACAAGACTTTCGCTAAACCCGTAAATTCGTCATACCCGCGAAGGCGGGTATCCATTCTTTTCAACGAATGACTGGCAGGACTTTCGCTTTGGTTACGACATTAGACGTAGAACGGGCTTCCAGCCCGTTTGAGTACGGGCTGGAAGCCCGTTCTACGTCGTTGCAAGCGAAAGTCCTGGGATATATGCGCTAAGCGACCAAAGCAAAAGTCCTGAATGTGCAGACTACTGGTAAGACCTGCGGATACTGACTGATTAAGCGAGCAATGACATGAACGAAACCAGCGACAATGTCAACAGGGACGGGGTGGAAGATGGAACCAGCGATCTGACTGCCATTATTTCGCCTTCCTATTATGTGGCGGTAGGCGCATCGGCTGGGGGTCTGGAAGCGATTGAGTCCTTTTTCAGTCACATGCCGCCGGATAGCGGCTTGGGTTTTATCGTCATCCAGCACCTCTCGCCCGACTACAAAAGCCTGATGGTCGAACTGCTGTCCAAAAAAACCGCGATGCCGGTGCATCGGGCCGAGGACGGGATGACCGTTGAGCCTAACAATGTCTATCTGATCCCGCCCAAGAAGAATCTCACCATCTTCCACGGAACCCTGTTGCTCAGTGATCAGGATCACAGCAAGGGGATCAATCTGCCCATAGACGTATTCCTGCGCTCGCTGGCCGAAGATCAGGGCGAAAAGGCGGTCGCGATCATCCTGTCCGGCACCGGCAGCGACGGCACTCGCGGGGTGCGCGTTATCAAGGAATATGGCGGCATGGTCATGGTGCAGGATGAAGAAAGCGCCAAGTTCGACGGGATGCCCCGCGCCGCCATTTCCACCGGGCTGGCCGACTTTGTGCTGTCGGCCGATCAAATGCCGGTGCAATTGCTGTCCTTCGCCAAGCATCCGTACATCACCAAGGTTGAGCGTTCCGAAACCCTGTTGAGCGACGAACAGGGCTTGACCCGGGTGTTTGCGATGTTGCGGGAGAAGTGCAAGGTGGATTTCACCTTTTACAAACCCAGCACCGTTACCCGGCGCATTGAACGGCGCATGACCATCAACCAGACCGACGACATTCAGGATTATGTCGCTTATCTGTCCAATAACCCCGGCGAAGTGGTCTCGCTTTACCGCGAATTATTGATTGGAGTGACCAGCTTCTTTCGCGATCAGGGCGCATTTGACCGGCTGGAACAGTTTGCGCTGCCGGATATTTTCAAGAATGCCAACAGCCGGGAAATCCGGTTCTGGGTGGCGGGCTGTTCCACCGGTGAAGAAGCCTACAGTCTGGCGATTCTGGCCCGCGAGTGCATGGAAACCCTCGGCGTTTCCCATGACGTCAAGATTTTGCCACCGATATTGATCGCAACGCCATTCACTACGCCGCCAACGGCGCCTATCCCGAAAGCATCGCCGCCGACATTGCGCCGCGCTTGCTGGCCAAGTATTTCTACAAGAATGAGGACAATTTCCAGATCGCCCGCACTATCCGGGAAATGGTGGTGTTCGCCCAGCACAACCTGATCAAGGATCCGCCCTTTACCAACATTACCCTGCTCAGTTGCCGCAATCTGCTGATCTATCTGCAACCGATTCTGCAACGCAAGGTGCTGGAGTTTTTCAATTTCTCGCTCAATTCCGGCGGATTGCTCCTGCTGGGCACCAGCGAAACCACCGGCGAAATGGCCGACTATTTCGAGTCGCTGGATTCCAAATGGAAGCTGTACCGCTCCAAGGGTCGCCTCAAGCCGCTGGCCGATGGCGCTCATCTGCTGTCCGTGACCGACACCCGCACCCGCGATCTGCGCGGCCAGTTTGCCGGCGCCCGCCGCAGCATGCGTTTCAGCGAAGAGGAACGGGTGCTGGAGCGGTTTCTGGAGGCTATTGCGCAGGACTACATTCCGCTGGCCGTGATTGTGAACACCCAACTGGAAGTGCTGCATGTGCTGGGCGATGTCGGCGATTATTTCAAGCTGCCGTCGGGCAAGGTGGTGAACGACATTTCCAAAATGGCGGTGCGCGAGCTGTCCATTCCGCTGACCACCGGCATTCAGAAAGTCTTCCGCCAGCATCAGGAACTGCGCTTCGCCAACATCCGCCTGCCGACCCGGGACGGCAACCCGCGCCTGGTGGATTTGCGCATCCGACCGCTGCCGGAAAAACGCGGCCAGGAACCGCTGGTGGCGGTCTTTATCGGCGAGGCTAAAAAAGCCGCCTCTTTGGATGCGGATCACACGGTGCAATCCTACGACCTGTCGCGGGAAGCCGAAGAACGGCTGCGGGATTTGGAGCAGGATTTGCAGTTTACCCGCGAGAATCTGCAAGCGACGATTGAGGAGCTGGAAACGTCCAATGAGGAGCTTCAGGCCACCAATGAGGAATTGCTGGCCAGCAACGAAGAGCTGCAATCCACCAACGAAGAGCTGCAATCCACCAACGAAGAGCTGTTTACGGTCAACACCGAGTATCAGACCAAAATCATCGAGTTGACCGAGCTCAATAACGACGTGGATAACCTGTTGAGCGCCACCCAGATCGGCCAGCTTCTGCTCGACGAAAATCTGGAAGTGCGGCGGTTTTCGCCGCAGGTCGCCGAGATTTTCAAACTGCTGGCCAGCGACGTAAATCGGCCGATTACCCATATTTCCCACTATCTGATGGATTGCGATCCGATCCAACTGGTGCGCGATGTCCAGTCCACCGGCCAGCCGCTGGAGCGGGAAGTCCATACTCAGGAGGGCCGCTGGTATCTGATGCGGGTTGCGCCCTATACCGTCGGGCCGAAATCCTTCTCCGGCACGGTGGTGTCATTCGTGGATGTCACCAAGGTCAAGGAAGTGCAGTTGACCCTGGCCGAGCGTGAAACCGCCTTCAAGGAAATCGCCCAGAAAACCCGCTTGGGGGCCTGGCATTTCATTCCCTCGACCGGCGATTTGCGCTGGTCTGACGAGACTTTCCGCATTCATGAACTCGATCCGGGTCATCAACCCCGACCCAGCGAGAGCATCGGGTTCTATCTGCCTGAATATCGCCCGATTATCAATGAGGCGTTCCGCCGCGCCTGTCAGGATGGCATCCCCTACGATCTGACGATGGAAATCAGCACCGCCAAGGGCAATCGGCGTTGGTGCGCACCATTGGCTGGCCGGTGACGCGGGATGGGCGCGTGGTCAAGGTGTCGGGCGCGTTTCAGGACATTACCGAAGCCCGCCTGGGACAGGAAGCCCTGCGAGAGCGGGAGCGCGAGGCCCGCCGCAATGAGTTGCGCCGGGCAGCCCGGCCCGCCGGAGATGATCCAGCATGAGTCAGGGACGCGACCGTGACCGCGATTGGACCTTGCTGCGCGAGCGGGCGGAAGCGCTGCTTGACCGTTCGCGCACTGGGGTCGGACCGCTATCCACGGCCGAGATCGAGCGGATCATTCATGATCTCTCGGTTCATCAGATTGAACTGGAACTCCAGAACGAGGAATTGCGCGCCACCCAGATCGAGCTGGAGCAGGCCCGCGACCGCTACGCCCGCCTTTATCATCAGGCGCCCGTCGGCTATTTGACCCTGGACGCCAGCGGCATCATCCATCAGGTCAACCAGACTTTTGCCACCATGCTGGGCCGCAGTCGCGCCGAATTGGTCAGCCGGGCGCTGGCTGATTTCCTGAAGGCGCCCGAACATGATGTGTTTCTCGGTCGCTTCCACGCCTTCTATAAAAATCCTGAAGGCAAGAGCATTGATGTGACGCTGTGCGACAAGAATAACCACCGGTTCGCCGCCCGCCTGACCGGACGCAAGGACGCTGATGCGCTGCTGATGCCGCGCCGCGAATTGATCCCGTCGCTGTTGCTGGTGATCGTCCACGACATCAGCCAGCAAAAAGCCATGGAAGACGCACTGCGCGAGAGCGAGGAGCGATTTCGCAGCTATTACGATCTGGGCCTGATTGGCATGGCGATCACCGCGCTGGACAAGAGTTGGGTGCAGTTCAATGACCGGCTGTGCGAGATTCTGGGCTATGCGCGATCCGAACTCATTGCCAAAACCTGGGCTGAAATTACCCACCCGGATGATCTGCCGACGGAAATGACGCAATTTAAGCGGGTTCGCGCCGGTGAAATAGATGGCTATACCCTGGATAAGCGCTTTATTCGCGGCGATGGCGGCATCGTCCATACCGTCATTTCGGCGCGCTGCGTGCATCAGCCCAACGGCGCCCCCGATTATCTGGTGGCCATCGTGCAGGACATCACCGAACGCAAGATGCTGGAATTGGAACTGCGGCGATTGGCAACCACCGATTCACTGACCGAACTGGCGAATCGCCGCCACTTTCTGGCGCAGGTGGAACTGGAAGTTGAACTGTCGCAGCGGTACGCCAACCCGGCGGCATTGCTCATGCTCGATATTGACTACTTCAAGCAGGTCAACGACCGTTACGGTCACGCCATTGGCGATAGTGTATTACGCCACTTCGCGACAGTAGCCCGGCAGGTGTTGCGCAAGGTGGATTTGCTGGGCCGGTTGGGTGGCGAGGAGTTTGCGGTGTTGTTACCCGGCGCCGATCCAGAAGGCGCTTGCCAACTGGCCGAACGCTTGCGCCAGACCATTACCGGTTCACCGGCCAGCACTCCTGCTGGCCTTATCGGCATTACCGTCAGCATCGGCGTCACCCTGTTTGCGCCGACAGATACAACCGCCGACAGGGTTTTGGCCCGCGCTGATCGGGCGCTGTACCGGGCCAAAGACCTGGGACGCAATCGGGTAGAAACCGATTTGCCAGAACAGCCTGCCAATTGACCGGCTGCGATGCCTTTTCTCGCCGTTATCAGCACTACAGCGCCGCTCATTCGGCAATCTGAATCCGTCAGGACTTTCGCTCCATCCGTTCGCCCTGAAGCCCTGTCGAAGGGCATTTATAGGTAAAAACTGGGGTTCGACAGGCTCACCCCGAACGGTTTTTTGAACCTGAAGCGAAAGTCCTGTCCGTTTTATTCCACTGACTGGAACATTCTATTGGCGATGCGGCGATTGCTCTGGATATCGGTTGCCATAGCCAGCCTGAGTTCAATCCTGTTCGGCTGTGCCGAATTGGGCTATTACCGTCAGGCCGCAGCGGGACAATGGCAATTGTTGCAAGCCCGCCGCCCAGTAACCGAGGTGTTGGCGGACCCTGCCACGCCGCCGGAATTGCGCCGACGCTTGACGCTGGCTCAGGATTTACGCCGATTCGCCAGTACCGAACTGGCGCTGCCCGACAATGACAGCTACCGGCTTTATGCCGATGTGCAACGGCCTTATGTGGTCAAAACCGTGTTTGCCGCCCCCGAACTGGCATTGGAGCCGCGCCGTTGGTGTTTTCTGTTGATTGGCTGCCTGAGTTATCGCGGCTATTTCGACGCTGAAGCGGCGCAGCGGTTGGCCGATGAGTTGCGCCAGGCTGGCGATGATGTTTATGTGGCTGATGTTCCGGCTTATTCAACGCTGGGCTGGTTTGATGATCCGTTGTTAAACACCTTTGTCCATTGGCCGACAGCGCGTCTGGCGGAATTGATGTTTCACGAATTGGCGCATCAACGGCTGTACATTGCCGGTGATACGGCTTTTAACGAAGCCTTCGCCACCGCAGTAGGCCGATTGGGCGCGGAACTGTGGCTGGCGCAATACGGCGCGGCGACAGAGCGGGAGCAGTACATGGCTGATAACCATCGCCGTCGGCAATTCCAGCAACTGGTCGCGGCCAGCCGCGAGTCATTGGCGGTTTTATATGCGGCGGACTGCTCTGATGCGGAAAAGCGAACCGGGAAGCAGCGGATTCTGGCGCAATTACGCGAAGGCTATCAGCAACTCAAGCAAAGTTGGGATGGTTATGCCGGTTATGATCGCTGGTTCGGGCAGGATTTGAATAACGCCAAGCTGGCGGGCAACAGCACTTATCACCGACTGACGCCCGCATTTGAGGCGTTGTTTGAGCGCGAAGGGCGTATTTTCGCGGCGTTTTATCAGGCGGCGGAAAGGCTGGGGCAATTGCCACCGGCAGAGCGGGCAGCGCAATTACAGGAGTTGCTGGCGGTTCAGTCACGTCTGAACCGCTGATTACCGCAGATTCCCATGATTACGCAGATGTTTTTATCTGCGCCATCTGTGTAATCCGCCGTAATCTGTGGTTCAAGACCAGATTTACGGCTCCAGATAGGTATAGCCGTCCAGTCCGATTTCCAGTTCCGCCAGAAAAACCGCCCGCTGGTCGGCATCCAGATCGGCGGCGGCGACTTTGGCGCGATAGGCTTCCCGCAGCGCATCCGCCTCAAACCGCACATAGCGCAATGAGTCAGCCACGGTATCGCCCTGCGCCGCGTCAATCAGCCGATAACCGCCGTCTTCGCTCAGTTCCACGTTGACCGAGGCGGTGTCGCCGAACAGGTTATGCAGGTCGCCAAGAATTTCCTGATAGGCCCCCACCAGAAAAATCCCCAGCAAATACGGCTGGCCCGCCTGACCGAGCGGCAGCGGCAAGGTTTTTTCCACGCCCTGGCCGTCCACGTACCGCTCAATGCAGCCGTCGGAATCACAGGTCAAATCTTGCAGCACCGCCCGCCGGGTTGGCGCTGCGGTCAAGCCTTGCAGCGGCAGAATCGGGAAAATCTGATCCAGCGCCCAGGCGTCGGGAATGGACTGAAACAGCGAGAAGTTGAGGAACAGTTTTTCCGCCAGCTTGCCGTTCAACTCATCCAGCAATTCGCGATGGGCGCGAGTGGCGGGATTGAGCAGCGGTTGCAGCTTGCGGCAAATAGCGAAATACAGTTGTTCGGCGCGGGCGCGCTGCTCCAGCCGCAACACGCCATGCAGATACAAATCCCGCGCTTCGGCCAGCCAGTGGGCGGCGTCGTGATACGCCTCCATCACCGAGCCGCGTGACAGCCGTTGATAGCCCTTCCACAGATTGTGCAGGATTTGCGGATCGCCGCTGGTCGGCGGCGGCGGCAACGATTCGCCGGGTGCAGGCTCCTGATCAATCACGTCGGTGATCAGCACCGCATGATGCGCGGTCAGCGCCCGCCCCGATTCGCTGAACAGATGCGGATGCGGCAGATGCTGTTCGGCGCACACTTCCCACAGGGTATGCACCACCTTGTTGGCGTACTCCTGCACGCCGTAATTCATCGAGCAATCGTTGCGGGAACCGGCGCCCTCATAATCCACGCCCAGACCGCCGCCCACATCCACCCAATGCACCGGCGCGCCCAGCCGCCATAAATCGGTATAAAAGCGCCCGACTTCGCGCAAGCCGCGCTGAATATCGTGAATGTTGGCGATCTGCGAGCCTAAATGGGCGTGCAGCAGCTTCAGGCCATCCAGCAGATTGCAGTCCTTCAGCCGCCGCACCGCGTCCAGAATCTGGCTGGCGGACAAGCCGAACTTGGATTTTTCGCCGCCGGTGTTCTGCCACTTGCCCGCGCCGATGGACGCCAGCCGCACCCGCATCCCCAGTTGCGGGCGGACATCCAGTTTGGCGGCTTCCTCGATCACCAAATCCAGTTCCGACAGCTTCTCCACCACGATAAACACCTGAAGACCGAGCTTGCCGCCAATCAGCGCCAGCCGCAGATATTCGCGATCCTTGTAGCCGTTGCACACCACCACGCCGCCGGGCGGGGATAAGGCTAAAACCGCCATCAGTTCCGGCTTGCTGCCCGCTTCCAGACCCACTCGCGATCCGCCGTGGCCGATGATTTCGCCGATCACTTGCCGCTGCTGATTGACCTTGATCGGATAAATCGCGGTATAGCGGCCCTGATAATCCAGTTCGGCAATCGCAGTGGCGAAGGCGTTGCAGAGCGTATCCACCCGGTCATGCAGAATGTGGCTGAACCGCGCCAGCACCGGCAGCGCGTAGCCCTGGCTGCGCAATTCTTCAGCCAGAGCCGACAAATCCACGCCGGGGCGGTCGGGATGACGCGGCGACTGCGCCCGGACTCGCCCGGCGTCGTCAATCTCGAAGTAGCCGTTGCCCCAGCGGGCGGTGTTATATAGTTCACGCGCCTGTGCTACGTTCCAGGCCGATGTGGTTGCCGCATGTCATTCAACGCCGTTTATCCTCTGCAAAATTAGCCCTTAAAGGTGCCGCCGTGACCCTGGATCCATCCTGGTTTACCGAAATTCACCCGGCGACGGGTTCCGCGTTTTCGCTCAAGCTGACCGCCACCTTGCACGATGTGCAAAGCCGCTATCAGCGGGTTGCGGTTCATGCGACCGAAGCCTTTGGCAAGCTGATGGTGATTGACGGCTACATTATGCTGACCAGCCGTGACAATTTCCTTTATCACGAAATGATCGCCCATCCGGCGCTGTTCACCCATCCCGATCCGAAACGGGTGCTGATTATCGGCGGCGGCGATTGCGGAACCTTACGCGAAGTGCTGAAACATCCGGGCGTCAAAAGCGCAACGCAGGTGGATATTGATCAGGAAGTGACTCAGGCCGCCGAGCGCTACTTCCCGGAACTGTGCGCATCCAACAGCGATCCCCGGGCGCAGTTGCGCTTTGACGATGGCATTGCCTGGGTCAAAAACGCTGAGGCGGGCAGTTACGACGTGATCATCGTGGACAGCACCGATCCGGTTGGCCCGGCGGAAGGCTTGTTCGCCGAACCGTTTTTCCGCGACTGTCACCGCGCTCTGGGTAATGACGGCGTGCTGGTGCAACAGAGCGAATCGCCGCTGTTTCACCTCGACACTATCCTGCTGCCGATGCACCACACGCTACGGGCGGCGGGCTTTGCCGATACCCACACCCTGCATTTTCCCCAGTGCGTTTATCCGTCGGGCTGGTGGACGGCGACGCTGGCCCGCAAAACCGGACGAGTAACTGATTTCCGGGAAGCCGACGCCCGCGCCAAGCCGTTCGCCACTGAGTATTACAACGCCGAGATTCATCGCGCCGCGCTGGCGACGCCGGAATTCATGCGCCGGGCGCTGGCGAACGTCGCGCCGACATCCGGCCGCTGATCGGTCCACGGATACAGGACTTTCGTTGACTGCGATGTAGAACGGGCATCCTGCCCGTTTGAGTTTTGTTGCCACAAGTGCAAGCAGCATTTGCCGATTATGTGGCAGGTGGCAAGAGTGAATGACTACTAATGAAAATTTTTTAATGCGCTGAAAGGAATAAAAATAATGAAACAAACAACATGCTTTGATGTTTTCGAGCAGTGTGCTTTAGCTGTCCAAGCAGGCGATTTGATTGAGTCAGTAAGCGCCAAGGACAAAGAGTTTCATTTTCAAAACTGGTTTCAACAACGCTTGAAACATCTATCTATTCACTTTGAAGGGTCTGGACGAAACACCTATCCTGACTTCTGTTTAGTCGAATATACAGAAGGTTACGAAGTCAAGGGGCTTGCTTGGCCTGGCCGCGAGCGTGATTACGACTCAAACAGCCAAGTTCCGACCGGTTACCATAATGGCCGACAGATATTTTATGTATTTGGACGGTATCCAGCCGACCTTTCCTCCTATTCGGATCAAGGCAGCGGACGTAAGCAGTATCCCGTCGTTGATTTGGTGATCTGCCACGGGGATTTTCTTAATGCTGACCATGACTATATCCATAAAAACAAGCATATAAAAGGTTTTGGCACTTACGGTGACATCATGATCCGTGATCGAAAAATGTATGTTGCGCCAACTCCTTTCGCGCTCACTGAGGGGACAACTGGACTAATGACCCTGATTGTTCCTCAAATGATCGAACCTGATCCCCGCTTTCAGGATGTTGGCCAATTAGTGCGCATTGAGGCTGAAACCTTGGTTATTGGTTACACTTTTGATTTACGCACAAACGAGATTAAGGCTGAAAGAGTTCTGAATCCACAGGCAGGAACCGAACATCATTTTGTTGCTTACCGGCTGAAATCTCAGGCATCAAAATCAGTTTCGATAGCAGCACAGGCTACCCTGTTTAATAATGAAAGCGGGGTTACAGAAGAATGAGTACTGTTGCCGAAACAATCAGATTAGCAACCAAAGACACACTCGATGAGGGAAGCGCCTTGGAGTATGATTTTCCCATCGTCGAATTGAGTCAGGTTGCCGAACAGGAAAGTTGGCGCAAAGAAATTAATCGTCCTCTTTATCACATTCATAAATGGTGGGCAACACGGCTTGGTTCGGTGTTTCGGGCTATCGTTCTCGCCGCGCTCAGTCCACGTCAATACTCGACTTGGCGGGAATTTTATAAAATACATTCTTTAAAGGAAAAGGTTGTATTAGATCCTTTTATGGGTAGTGGCACTACCTTGGGCGAAGCGATCAAACTTGGCGCAAAGGTAGTCGGCTGCGATATTAACCCGGTCAGTACGTTTCTTGTACGTCAAGGACTTACTCGTGTTTCTGAAGCTCAATTACGCATCGCCTTTGAAAAGCTCAAACAGGAAGTTGCTCCCGAAATCCGTCGCTACTACCAGACAAGGGACCCATTGAATGGTGAATTTATTCCAGTATTATATTTTTTTTGGATAAAGATTCTTACTACGCCAGATGGTGAAGTGATCCCTCTGTTTAATCAATATGTTTTTTCTCGTGATGCCTATCCCAGGAAGAAGCCGAAGGCACAGATTCTGTGTCCAAATTGCTGGAATGTGATTGAAGATCGATATGATGCAACTGACCTTGAATGTCCCGTTTGCCAGCACCGCTTTAACCCACAGAATGGCCCGGCTAATGGTCAATATGTGGTAACCAAAGCTGGAAACCGTTATCGCATAAAAGATCTGCTATCAGAACATGAAGGTCCGCCCAAGCATCGGCTCTATGCGCTGATGGCTCTACGGCCTGGTGGGGAGAAGATCTACATTACCCCTGGGCAGGAAGACCTTGCGCTCTACCAGGCAGCCAAAGCGCGACTTGAAACCGAAACCTTGCCATTACCAACACTCGCTGTTCGTTCGGGCCACAATACTGACCAAGCACGGGGCTATCATTATTTCCACTGGCGGGACTTCTTTAACGACCGGCAGTTACTTTGCCTTGGCTTACTGCTTCAAGCCATCCTGCGAATTGAAGACGAGGTTGTCCAGGAACAGTTGCTCTGTCTTTTCTCTAGTACTCTGGAATTCAACAACCTGTTCTGTAGTTTCAAAGGGGAGGGAACCGGAGCAGTTCGGCCTATATTCTCAAACCATATACTTAAACCAGAACGTATGGCTCTTGAAAACTCTATTTGGGGAACCGGCAAGAGCAGCGGGACTTTCTGCACTCTCTTTGAATCCAGGCTAATCCGGGCTAAACATTATCTCGATGAGCCTTTTGAAGTAGCCGTACAAAGTGATCTGCTGGGTGATCGCATGATTGCGCATAAAGTGATGGCGAGTCATCCCATCGACACCCCTATTGTAACTTCTTGGAATGAATTGACGGCAATCAAGCATGGCGCGTTGATTCTCAACGGAGATAGTTCACGGCTACCTCTTCCTGATACATCGGTTGATGCGGTCGTCACTGATCCACCGTACTTTGATTTCATACACTACAGTGAACTCAGCGATTTCTTTTTTGCCTGGCTCTCGCCGGTTCTTAGAGACCGTTACCTTTGGTTCGGTCGTGAGAATTCCTCAGGCGCAGGCGAGGTTCAGCACAATGACCCGATAATTTTTGCCCAGCAGCTTTCCCGCGTACTGATAGAAAGCCGTAGGGTTCTTAAAGACAATGGTGTTCTCGCTTTGAGCTTTCATCACTCGCGCCCCGAAGGCTGGACTGCCATTTATGAGGCAATTGCTTATGCCGGTCTTTTTGTTGTTGCTGCTTATCCAGTTCATGCTGAACTACGGGCAGCGAATTCAAAGTCAGCAGCTAAAGAGCCGATTAGTGTTGATGCAATTCTGGTTTGCAAAAAACGATTACCCATAATAAAAATAAATTTTGAATTACAATCTGTCTATATTCAAATGGATAAGTTTACACATCAATTACAAAAAGCAGGGATGGTAATATCTAATACAGATCGCTTTGTAATTGGAGCATCACAGTTTCTCATTTTAGCTTCAACAAAATCAATAACACTTGATCAAATGAATAAGTATCTTGTTGATCTTAAGGTTTATATAAGTGGCTCTTCAGCCTTTCTTATTGGATCAGAATAATTCTTAGGAATAAATGATGAGAAAATCAACTCCTTTAGCGAAAGACGAATTAAATAAACTGGCGCTTTGGATAGACACTGGCGGCGGAAAAACCCTGCAACTGTTCAGGCGCGGCGTCCACCTCAAAGACCACGGCTTTACCCTCAAGTGCAACAACCATTTACCCGGCTTCAACCATTCACTCTATCCAGTATCGCGCTTTTCTGGACTATGAGGTGTTGTGCTTTGCCCTGATTCAATGAAGGCGGTAATGAGTCAATGACAATGGCGCGACATATTAACCGAGGTTTTGCTTTAGCATCCAAAGCATGGCCCGATACGATGTAGCGTCGGCATCGTGTCTCTAACCCCGCAGGACTTTTTCTTTGGTTACGACATCTGACGTAGAACGGGCATCCTGCCCGTTTGCGTATGGGCTGGAAGTCCGTTCTACGTCGCAGTCAGCGAAAGTCTGGCTCCGTTACAAATCGTTACAAAAACCTCTTTTCAGCAAAATTCAGGTTACACGGCGGGTGTCTAATAGGCCCCGAACCCACCACAACCTGAGAGGAATTTGAAGATGAACACCTTACGCAAAAAGCTGTTGACTGCCGTTGCCATTGCCGGTCTGGGCTTAACCACCATTGCATTCGCTGGACCGTGGGGCGGGGATTGCCCGATGGGTCATGGCAAGATGCGCGGCGACTGGCAGGGGCGCGTGGAAATGATGCAGCAGCATCACGCCGAGCGCATGGAACTGCTGGAGGCGCGGCTCAAGCTCAAGCCGGAACAGCAGGCCGCATGGAAAAGCTTCCTGACCGCCCAAACCGCCCATCACGACACCATGATGAAAATACGCGAGGAGATGCGCGACAAGGAAACCACCGCGCTGGCTCATTTTGAGGAGCGGGTGCAGGGCATGGAACAGCGGCTGACCAGCATGAAGACCATGCTCAAAGCCGCGACTGATCTGTACGCCGCGCTTGATCCAGAGCAGAAAAAGGTGATGGATAAATTTTTCACCGACCGCCCGATGCACCGGATGATGCGCGGAATGATGGACGCAGATTCGGATCAACCGGCCCAGTAAAAGCAGTATCGGCATCCTGCTTGTGTGCCAACGAGCAGGATGCCCGTTCCAAATCGCCCGCCTGAAGTTGTTCCCACTAAATCCGCAAGTTTGTTATGTTAATCTTGCCAATGGGAAAACAATGAAGGTAAGGGCGATGCTGGAAGAACAGGTTCGGAAAATCGTCGAATTGCGCCATGATGCGCCTTACACGGTGCTGGGGCCTCACTATGCCGAGCGCGAGCGAGTGTTGACCATCCGCGCTTTTTTGCCGCAGGCCAAGCGCGCCTCTGTGCTGCTGGCGGATGGTTCCGGTCAGCGGGAAATGCAGAAACTCCATCCCGATGGCCTGTTTGCCGCCCGTTTGCCCGCAGTTGCGATGCTGAAATATCGGATTGTTGCAGTGCTGGCCGATGGGCAAACCGTCACCTTCGACGATCCTTACGCCATTCGGCAAGCCTCATTCGGCCCGGTTGACGGCCAGGCCCTGCAACAGGGAACGCTGGCGGATCTGTTCGCCAAACTGGGGGCGCATCCTTGCGTAAAAGAGGGCGTCGCCGGAGTCAATTTCACTCTTTGGGCACCTCACGCCAGCCGGATCAGCGTAGTCGGAACCTTCAATAAATGGGATGGCCGCCGTCATCCACTGACGCGGCATGAATCCGGGGTGTGGGAACTGTTTGTTCCCGGTATCGGCGCGGGCGAACTGTACAAATACGAAATCCGCAACAGCGAAGGCGCGGTGTTTCTTAAGACCGATCCGCTGGCTTTTCAAACCGAGGTTTATCCGAAAACCGCTGCGCTGGTTTGCGATCTGGCGCGGAGCTACGCCTGGAGCGATAGCGCCTGGATGACCCAGACCCCGGCGACGCCCGCCTGGCCCTTACCGCTCAGGCTGCATCGGGTGGTTTTCGATGAACAGGCCAGCGGCGGGGTGGAGCGGATCGCCCGTTATGAGCAACTCTGCGAAAGCGTCCTGCCGCACTTGCGGGAACAGGGTTTTAACCACGTCGAATTGTCGTTCTGGGCCGAGGGCGAAACCGTCGCCAGCTACTACGCGCCCAACCCGCGCTATGGTCAACCCGAAGCCCTCATGGCATTTATTAACGCCTGCCACCAACACCAGATCAGCGTCATTCTCGACTGGATTCCGCCGCTGATTCCGCGTGAAGGCCAGGAACTCACCTGGTTTGACGGCGCACGGATTTACGACGCCGATGCGCCTGGTCAACCGACTGTGCTGGCCTTCAATCTGCAAAATGCCGAAGTGCGCAACTATTTGGCCGCCAATGCGCAGTTCTGGCGGCAGGTCTACCATGTGGACGCACTGTGCACCGATGCCCACACTTTTGCCGCTCGGCTGCAAGGCCAACCCACCATAACCGGCCTGCGCTTCCTGCTGCGGGAAACCGCGCTTGCGCCCAATCTGACCGCTGCCGACCGCAAGGCCCTGCACCAAGGACGTCATATCGATCCTCATGCCGTACTCGGCCCACACCCGCTGCCGGGCGAACCCGGTTTGAGCATCGTCCGCGCCTGTTGCCGGACGCCGAAGCGCCTGTCTGCTGCCAACCGATCAGCCGCATCTGCTTTATCCGCTGCAATGGGTGTCGGGGGATGAACTGTTTGAAACCGTGGTTGCCGCCGAAGCCGCGACCCTGCGTTATCAACTGGGCGTGACCGAGGCGGGCAAAGCTAAGGTTTTCGCCGATCCCTATGCCTTCAAGTTCTCGATTCTGGGCGATCAGGATTGCTATCTGTTTGCCGAGGGCAATCATTACCGGATATTTGAAAAACTGGGTGCGCATACCTGCACGGTAGCGGGCGTCGCTGGAGTCAATTTCGCGGTGTGGGCGCCCAATGCCCAACGCATTAGCATCGTCGGCGAGTTCAATCGCTGGGATGGGCGGCGGCATCCGATGCGGTTGCGCCCCGGTTCGGGCATCTGGGAATTGTTCATGCCCGAACTGGGCGAGGGCCAGTTGTACAAGTTTGAGATTTTGCCCCGCACCGGCCCGGCCTTCCTGAAAACCGATCCCTTTGCGTTCCATACTGAAATTCCGCCCGGCACCGCCAGCGTGGTGTACGACCGGGCTGGCAAACATCAATGGAGCGATCAGGCGTGGATGCAGCGGCGCGCCCGCAGCAATTCCTGGGAGCAACCGGCGGCGATTTACGAGATTCACGCCGGTTCGTGGCGGCGCAAAGCCGATGGCGAGTTTCTGTCCTACCGCGAACTGGCCGATCAGCTAATCCCCTATGTGCTGGAAATGGGCTTCACCCACATCGAGTTTCTGCCGCTGGCCGAACATCCCTATGGACCGTCGTGGGGCTACCAGATTTCCAATTTCTACGCGCGACCGCCCGTTTTGGCCGCCCGGATGATCTGATGGATTTGATTGACCGCTGCCACCAGAACAATATCGGGGTGATTCTCGACTGGTGCCCGCGCACTTTCCCAAGGATGCTCACGCGATGGCCTGGTTCGACGGCACCTGCCTGTATGAACACGCCGACCCGCGTCAGGGCGAACATCCCGACTGGGGAACGCTGATTTTCAACTACGGCCGCCACGAGATTGAAAACTTCCTGATCGCCAACGCGCTGTACTGGCTGGAAACTTTTCATTTCGACGGCTTGCGGGTGGATGCGGTGGCCTCGATGCTGTACCTGGATTATTCCAAAAAGGACTGGATTCCGAACAAGTACGGCGGCAATGAAAATCTGGAAGCGATTGAGTTCATCAAGCACACCAACGCGGTGGTTCACGGCCAGTTCCCGGGCGTCATGATGATCGCGGAGGAATCCACCGCCTGGCCGAACGTGTCCCGTCCCACGGATCACGGCGGCCTGGGCTTTGGGTTCAAGTGGAACATGGGCTGGATGCACGACGTGCTGTTTTATATGCAGAAGGAACCGGTGCATCGCCGTCATCATCACGACAAGCTGACTTTCGGCCTCGTTTACGCCTTCGGCGAGAACTTCATCCTGTCGCTGTCGCATGACGAAGTGGTACATCTGAAAAAGTCGCTGCTCGGCAAGATGCCGGGCAGCGAACGCCAAAAGTTCGCCAATTTGCGGTTGCTGTACGCCTTCATGTACGGCCATCCGGGGAAAAAACTGCTGTTCATGGGCGGAGAATTTGGGCAGCCGACCGAATGGAACCACGATGGCGATCTGGACTGGGCCTTGTTGTCTGAGCCGACGCATCGGGATTTGCAGCGTTTCGTCAGCGACCTGAACCGGCTGTATGCGCGAGAACCGGCTTTATATCAGGCGGATTTTCGCAGCGCCGGGTTTGATTGGCTGGATGCTAACGGCGCTGAGACCGGCGTTCTGGTATTTCTACGCAAGGCCCGCGATCCGCGTGAGTCGGTGCTGTTTGTGCTGAATTTCTCCGACAAACTGCATAAAAACTACCGGATTGGGGCGCCCTATCCGGTGGAGTATCGGGAACTGTTGCACAGCGACGCCAGCGAATACGGCGGTTCCGGCACGACGCTACCAGGCAAAATCGCGGTGGCGGAAGAGTTTTCCAGCCACGGTTACGCCTTCTCGCTGGTGCTGAATTTGCCTCCGCTCAGCGCGGTAGTGCTGAAGCCAGCGCCGCTGGCCTTGGGTTAGCGCCGATCAAGCCTCGCTGGGTAGCCGCAATGCTTCCGACAGGCTATCCAGATCCGCCATGCTGGTCTGCACCCGGGCCAGCGCTTCCATCGCCTGTTCGCGGGTGATGCCGAGCGTGAACAGCGCCAGCACCGGCAGGCGGTTATTGTGATCTTCGCCCATGCCGACGTAATGCAGCAGCCGGTTGGCGATCAGCACCAGATTGGAATACTCGGCGTAAGGTTGAGTGCAATCTTCGTTGTGATGCCAGCGCACCGCCGCGATCACTTCTTCAGGCATGGACCACGCTTGCATCAGCCAGGCGCCGATATGCCAATGCTCGGCACCCAGTACATAACGTTCCACCGCGCTTAGTGGCACCTGCCGGTTCACCGCCAGAAAGCGGTTGAACAGGAAAAACCGGGCCGGGAACACATGACCCAGCACCAGATAGCCGAAATCGTGCAGCAAGCCGCTCAGGTAGGCCAAACCCGGCTTGACCCCCGCTGATTCTGGCAGCAGCTTGACCAGTTCGCTGACCAGAGATGCGCAGTAGATGCTGTGTCGCCAAAAGGCTTGCAGCCCGACTGGGCCATCAGCGGGAATAGTGAAAGTCCGGCTCATGCTGGAGCCGAGCAGCAGATTCAGTGTGTTTTCCACCCCCAGAACCTTTTCGATAGCGGTTTCCAGCGAATCCACTACGCCCTGATAGCCATGCAGCGAAGATCGCGCCCAATAAACGACTTGCGCGGCCAGACTGGGATCCTGCTCAACGACTCGCAGGATGTCGCGGCTGGTGGCGTCTGGATTGGCTCGCAGACTTAGAATGTGTTGCGCGGTCTGCGGCATGACCGGCAGATCAGAAATGCTTTCAATGGTTTCGCGCAACCGCGCCGGGGTATAGCGGTTAGCAAAATTGGACAGGTTATCGGGCGTCAATGTCCGATGACTCATCAGGGAGTCGAGATAATCAATCGGAACCGCGACATTTTCCCAGCGGGCTTGAGCCAGCAGGCGCTGAAAATCCGCACTCCGCAGACTCACCATCATATCGCCGCTGCCACCGTCAAAGTAGATTTCCTCGTCGCCCGGCAGGGTCGCCAAACTGCTGTCGGCCAAAGCCGACAAGCCAAATGCAGTCGGCAGCGGCGGATAGGATCCGATCTTGCAGCCGTATTTTTGGAAAAAGCGGGCGGTTTCCGCCCCATAAAGCGGCTCGATGTCACGCTGTAGCAACTGGCAGAGAACGGAAAAATCCAGGATATGACTGCACGGCAGCAGCGTCATGATTAACCCGGATACATCTTGCAACAGGACAGCGCGCACGATCCGCCGGGTCGGTAGACTGAGCCGCTCGGCAATCTGGATCAAGGTTTCACCGGCAGGAAAAGGAAGCAACCGGTAGGAAATCTGCTGATCGTCCAAATAATTCTGAACACTATCGGGAAGGCTCATGGCGATAACTCAGGTCGCGGAATCGAAAACCTTGGCGCAGGACAGCCGGGCATCATCATCAAGCAATGGCAACGATCCATGCAGCACAGGAAGACACCAGGCTTTCCGGTAAAAAGT
>JAAUTD010000343.1 GCA_012031845.1 Synechococcaceae cyanobacterium SM1_2_3 | reverse complement strand
TTTCGCTTCAGGCTCAAAAACCGTTCGGGGTGAGCCTGTCGAACCCCGGTTTTACCTATAAATGCCCTTCGACCGCTGAGCTTGCCGAAGCGTCAGGGCGAACGGATGGAGCGAAAGTCCTGGAGTTACTTGTCTTCTTTGTCGTCAACCAGCGCCCCAGTGGACATCTCGTAATAAACCTTCCACTTCCTGCCATCGTCGCCGGTGATCTTGACTTCCCAGGTCTGCTTGCCTTTATGCGCATCCTCATACGCCTTGGTGACTTTGCCCGGATGCGCTTTCAGCGCCATTTCAACCGCCTGTTCCTTGGTGATAGCGGCAGCAACCTGAGTCGCAGAGGGCGCGGCGGGAGTTTCGCCAGCGGCAAAGGCGGCGGACGCAGCGAAAGCAATAGCGAGGGTAACAGCGGCGAGCAGCGGTTTACGAACGATCATGGATGCAAAAACCTCAGGTTGGGAATACAGGGAGAACCGTCAGATCGCAAAGCGTGGCGGGTTATTTTGCCCTGGCCGCGACCGTTGAGCGCACTGTAAAGCCCCAGCCTGAAATGAACCTTAAAATGGACAAACTCGAGAAAAATCAGAAAACGGGGATGCAATGCCAGCCAAAATCAATTTCTTATCCGCATTCGTGGCAATTTTATCTCCGCCCATTTGCACCCGTTGCAGCAGAACGAATAGGACGGTAACGGTAGCCAGCATCAGCCGTTCAGGGTGAGTCGTGAAGCCCTGCCGAACGGACGAACCCCGCTTTTTTACCGGCACGTCTCCTTTGACCGCTGAGACTTCGGCTTGATCTCTGTCGAACGCTTGATGAAGCGTCAAGGCGAACGGATGGAGTAAAAGTCCTGTAACTATTGCCCGCCATTGCCGTAAAGGGGAAAACCCCGGCTTAGGGTTTCAGAAACAGCTTTTCCAGTTCACGGTTGACATTCAGTTTCGAGTCGCCGCCGCCAATATTGCGCTTCGCGAGCAGGTATCGGGTTTCCAGTCGCCAATCGCTTCGTCCAGGTTGACTTCCTTCCACTTGGGATGGCCGGTTTGCCGGAGTTGGCCCATGTGGGCGCGGATGACTTGGCCCAGTTTCGCCAACTGCTGACAGCGCATGGTGAAGTAGGGATTCTGCTTGCTGGAGAAGTCGAAGCTCATCAATACGGTTTTTACCGCAATCGTTGGGACGCTGCCGTTCATCCAGTCGTAATCAGCCTGGCTGATCTGGGCTGGCTGATATTCTTGCAGCATCCGCGAATCGTCCAGCGGCACAAAATGAGCGTTCGCCAGCATGGCTGGCAAATTCCGGCTGATTAATCAGATTGCCAACCTTGGTGAACAGGCTGATCGGTTTGCCGGACACATAAAACATCGCGTCGGCTTCGCCTTTAAGCACTGCGCTGACTGCTTCAAGTTGGGACAGGTTCACCAACGCCGCTGGCTTGACCCCGGTCAGTTGCAGCAAATTCATGGTCGTCAGCCAGGAGCCGCTGCCCGATTCGCCCGCCACGATCCGTTTGTCCTGCAAATCGCCGAAAACCTTGATGGACTTGTTCGCGAACAGATGCACTTCCGCGTTATAGAACGGGAAGATCAGCCGCAGACGGCTGGCGATCTGGCGCATCTGTGGATTTTCCGACCGGCTGAGAAACCCCAGCACGTCGGAATTGACAATGCCAAGCGCGGCGTTTTCCTGACTCTCCATGCGTCTGACGTTATCGATGGAACCTTGCGATTCCTTGACCAGAATATCGAGACCGACGGTTTTGGCGACCTTGGCGATGTCATTGCCAAACTCAATCTGGGTGCCGGTTTTGTTGCCGGTCACCATGCCCATTGGGGCTGAGTCGGCGTTAGCAGCCAGCGCCGCCCACCCGCCGAAAAAGCTGCACAACAAAAGCAGCAGACCAAGCCACAGCCGATTCATAGGTAACGCACCTCAAAGGGGATGGATGATGAAGGGTACGTTATCAGAACCGAAGGCGAACGCGCTAACGCGCCGCACGGGCTTTCGCTTCAACATAATCATAATCTCTAAACTGCGGTTTTACTGATCCTGATTCTCCGGTGAATTGATGTTCATTGGTCATTGGTTTTTCAAATGCCATCCGCTGATTCGACAGCAACCCCGGCGGAAACTATAGTTACCGCAGGATTGGGTTTGCGGGTGACGGCGCCAGTTGCGAAGCGGCCAGACCCGCTGAAACGGAGTCCAGCCCTATCCGGTTTCGTCAGTTCCTCAACACTACATAAGGAAGCTGTCCATGTCCGTTCCCAGCGACCTGCCGGTCTGGCACGAGTTGAAAGCCCATCACGCCGCGATTGCCGATCTGCACCTGCGCGATCTGTTTGCTGCCGATCCCGGCCGTTTCAGCACTTTTTCCCGGCGGTTCGGCGATCTCCTGATTGATTTCTCCAAACATCGCATCACCGGAGAAACGCTTAGCCTGCTGATCGAACTGGCTCGTCAGGCGCAAGTCCCGGCCTGGATTGAGCGGACTTTCGGCGGGGAGATGGTCAACCACACTGAGCGCCGTTCGGTGCTGCATGTTGCGTTGCGCAATCGCAGCAATCACCCGATTCTGGTCAATGGCGCCGATGTGATGCCCGACGTCAACGCGGTGCTGGAACACATGCGCAAGTTCGCCGACCAGGTGCGGCGCGGCAAGTGGCGCGGCCAGACCGGCAAGCGGATTCGCGATGTGGTCAACATCGGCATCGGCGGCTCCGATCTGGGGCCGAAAATGGTCTGCGAGGCGCTGGAGCCGTATGGCGATCCGACGCTGCGGATGCACTTTGTCTCCAATGTGGACGGCGCCCACATCAGCCATGTCCTGGCTGAATGCGACCCGGAAAGCACTCTGTTTATCGTCGCCTCCAAGACCTTCACCACCCAGGAGACGATGACCAATGCCCATACCGCCCGCGCCTGGCTGATTAAGGAACTGGGCGATGAAACCGCGGTGGCGAAGCATTTTGTCGCAGTGTCCACCAATGCCGAAGGGGTGCGCAAATTTGGGATTGACACCACCAACATGTTTGAATTCTGGGACTGGGTGGGCGGACGCTATTCGCTGTGGTCGGCGATTGGCCTGCCGATCATGGTCTACATCGGGATGGAGCATTTCATTGAGTTGCTGGAAGGCGCTCATGCAATGGATGAGCATTTCCGCACCGCGCCGCTGGAAGAAAATCTGCCGGTGATTCTGGCGATGCTAGGAGTGTGGTACATCGACTTTTTCGGGTCGGCCAGTCAGGTGACGCTGGTCTATGACGACTATCTGCGCTCGCTGCCGGATTATCTGCAACAACTGGATATGGAGAGCAACGGCAAGTCCATTGATCGCGACAGCCAGCCAGTGACCGTCAACACCGGGCCGATTCTGTGGGGCGGTCTGGGCAACAACGGCCAGCACGCTTTCTATCAACTGCTGCATCAGGGCACGCATCTGGTTCCCGCCGATTTCCTGGTCCCGGCGCGCAGTCCCAATCCGATTGGCGATCATCACGCCATTCTGCTTTCCAACTGTCTGGCCCAGGCCGAGGCGCTGATGGTCGGCAAAACCGAAGCCCAAGCCCGCGCCGAACTGGAGAAACAGGGGTTAAGCGGCGAGGCGCTGGAGAAGCTGCTGCCGTATAAGGTTTTCTCTGGCAACCGGCCCAGCACCAGCCTGTTCTACCGGCAGATGACCCCGCAGGTGATGGGTTCGCTGCTGGCGCTGTATGAACACAAGGTGTTCACCCAGGGCGTGATCTGGAATATCAATTCCTTTGATCAGTGGGGTGTGGAACTGGGCAAGCAACTGGCGAATGCGATCCTGCCGGAACTGAAGGGCGACCGTCCCGCAGGCGGCCATGACAGTTCGACTCTGGGTCTGATTGAATTCTGCCGCGCTGCGGATGAGCGGCAGCCATAACAGCACCACCACGGGCGGCCATGAGGTCGCCCGTTTTTATGGATGGCGGCACAGCGGGCGGGAATGTTGTCAGGACTTTCGCTTCAGGTTCAAAAACCGTTCGGGGTAAAGCCCTGTCGAACCCCGTTTATTACTTTCAGGACTTTCGCTTCTGGATTAAACCCGTTCGGGGTGAGCCTGTCGAACCCATTTTTAACCGATGAATGCCCTTCGACCGCTGAGCTTGTCGAAGCGTCAGGGTGAACGGATGGAGCGAAAGTC
>JAAUTD010000342.1 GCA_012031845.1 Synechococcaceae cyanobacterium SM1_2_3 | reverse complement strand
CTCTCCCGCACACGGGAGAGGGGAGCGCGTCAGCTATTCAGTTAGCCCGTTCTACAGCGTTAGGACTTTCGCTCCATCGTTCGCCCTGAGCTTGTCGAAGGGCATTCATCGATGAAAATGGGGTTCGACAGGCTCACCCCGAACGGTTTTTGAACCTGAAGCGAAAGTCCTGAGCGTAATTAGCTCCTCACACATACAGCTCTACCATCTTGCGCCAGTGTTTGGGGCTGTGCGCCCGGCCCTGCCAGATGTGCATTGAATGCCAGATGCCTTTATGCCATAGCGCTTCGCTGAGATGACGATTGTTGTCCAGAAACGGGTCGTGATCGCCCACAGTTAATACAATTTCCATGCGCCGCAAGTTATCCAGCAGATGCGGATCACTGAGATTTGGCACGAAATGGCTGGGCGTATTGAAGTAAATGTTTTCGTCGTAATGACCATCGAACAGATTGCGGAAACTTTCCACCGATAGGGTTAAGTCATAGCGGCCGCTCAGGCCCACGACCTTGCGGAATGCCTGCGGGTGGCGAAAGGCGAAATTGACCGCGTGGAACGCGCCGAAACTGCAACCATGCGAAATCACGCAAGGGTGATCGTTTTTCAGCCACATCAACGGCAGCACTTCGTTGAGCAAGTAGTCTTCGTAGCGCAGATGGCGATGAATGCGATCCCAGGGACGCGCCCAGAAACAGTACAGGCTTTCCTGATCAATGCTGTCCACGCAATACAGTTGCAACTGGCCTTGCTCGATCTTGTGGCGCAACGCCGCCACCATTCCCACATCCTCATATTCATGGAACCGACCGCAGCGGGTGGGAAATACCAGCACCTTGGCTCCGCTGTGACCGAACACCAGCAGTTCCATATCCCGCTCAAGCCGGGGACTATACCATTTATGATACTCACGGTTCATGCGTGCAAACCCTTCAAGCAACTGAATTATTTAGAATTTAACGCACACAGTTGACAGGGTTATGACAAAGCCAACGGTTCATGCCTGGTTGAAAAAATAGGCCAGCGCATCCAGCAGCCGGGCGTTTTCCGCCGCAGAGCCGGGATGATCGAAATGACCGGCTTGCAGCACAAATAATTCCTTGTGACCGGCCAGCGCGTTATGAATGGCGAACTGGCCTGGCGGCGGCACGGCTGGATCAAAACGGGCGGCGGCGATGTGCATGGGAATCTGTAAATGGCGCGCTGCGCTTGCCGCGTCAAAATAGCGCAAGGTGTCCAGCGCCCGCCCGGTCTGGCGCTGGTAGCCGCGCACGGCTTCGCCGCTGCCGACGCAGGGCAAGTTCAGCCGCAAGGGATGATGGCCGAAACTGGGCACGTTGAGGTGACCGCTATGAAAGCGTTCGTCCCACGGCAGCGCCAGCGCGCCAATGCCGCCGCCGAAGCTGATGCCCAAATAGTCCAGCCGTTGCGCCGCCATCGGGAACAGTTCCAGCAGCGCCGAAGCGGCGCACCACACCGTATCGGCAGCACAGCGGCCATGAACATAGCTTTCCCGCTGCTGGATGCCATGCAGCACATGCGAGTATGGATCGCCGGGAATATCAGCGCGGGCGCTGCGGGACAGGCCCCGAGCGCAGGGAAAGATCAGCGCGGCCCGGCGAAAAGGCAGATGAAAATCCGGCTCGTCCCGCCCGCCGTAACCGTGACTGACCACCACGCCGCGCTCCACCGGACCAGTGCGGGGCCGGGTCAGCCAGCCGCCGATCCGAACGCCATCCAGCGAGGTGAAGGTCAGATCGAAGACGCGGGTCTGTGGCTGTGGACTGGGCAATTCGCGCAGCGTCGGCGCGACGGTGACTGACCGGGCGCGAGTGTGCAAATCACGCCAGAATGGCGCGAAGTCAGCGGGTTCTGGTGGCGCGGTGATATCCAGCAGAGCAGCGAGGTTATGGCCGTGAGCCGGATCAAAGGGATAGGGATGTCGAAACATGAGTGTGCAGGAGCTAAATGTGTGGCGGTGAAGGCGATTTTGGTCTTTCCTGACTTGGAGAGCGCGTCAAGCTTGGGCTAGACTCCATGAGGTTAGACTTAAAACGCGCCGATAAGGGCAAAATCCATGCGGCGTCCCGCATTGTAGATAGCAAATCAGAGGACTGAATCATGGCAAAAAAGAAAGAGCCGACCAAGGCCCCGGTCAAAGAAGATTCCAGGCAGGCCGCAATGGTGGAACCATCCAAGCCAGCAGTAGTAGCCGCCAAGCCTGCCGAAACCAAGCCCGCGCCGACACCCGCGCCAGCAGCCAAAGTCGCTGAAAAACCGGCAGCGCCGACGCCAGTTCCAGCAGCACCGATTAGCCCTGCTCCCGTTGCCAAGGCGCCTGCCAAGGCTGCTGCAACGAAAGCCACCAAACCGGCTGCTGCTAAAACCAGCAAATCAACAACATCGGGCAAGGCGAGCGGGCCGGTCACCATTATTGTCGCCAAATACGATATTGGGCTTGGCAATAGCCTGTACATCCGTGGCGAAGGCGCTGGCCTGAGTTGGGATGCTGGAACCCTGATGGAAAATGTTGGCAGCGACGTGTGGGTATGGACCACCAACCAGATGGTTGAAGGCTTGATTGCGTTCAAATTCCTGATCAATGATGAAATCTGGTCGGCGGGAGACAATATGTCCGCCTCAGCGGGGGAGACCACCACACTGACACCGTATTTTTCCTAACTCATCGCAAGGCATGGGTTCGACCGTTGCCAGCTACGGTTCGAACCCATCTTATTATTGCCCCCCGCAGCTTTCCCGTTGCAATCGCTGGAACTCGCTCAGCGAGCGGCTCACGCAATCCTCTATCGCCACCCCAGTGAAATAATTGCCGCTCAGCGCCAGTCCCGTACCTGCCAGCGCCTGATCGACGACGCGAATCCTGTCGCCATGACCGACGCGCAAGGCGGGCAACTGATTGATCCTGAAAACCGTATTGGCTGCTCCTAATACCGGGCGCGGTACGCCCAGCACTTGGCTGATTCGCGCCAGCTTCGCTTCCTCATCCAGGAGGCCGGGGCGGAAATGGAAGGTAAAACCACGCCAGAGCGGATGCGGGACGGTATCGCGAGACACTGCTGAATAGAACTCCTGATCGCGCCCGATCAATCCCGCCACTGGCGGCAATCGCAATAGCGCCGCTGGAATGGCGACGCCTACCGATTCCACCGTGGCGGTCTCAATCTGCGCCAAGACAGCGGCGATACCGGGAAATTCCGTCTGCAATAATTCGGCGGCGACCGCAACCGGCGTAGCGAGACTCACCGCCCGGGCGCGATAGTCGTTGCTATCGGTATGCACGATAAAAGCAGCGCCGTCCCGCCGAATCGCCCGCGCCGATTGCCCTAACGCAACCTCGATGCCCGGCTGCTGGCTCAGATGATCGGCAATCGTCTGCAATCCACCTGGCAAGGTGAAACCGCGTGGCGCATCCTTGCGCCGGGGCCGGGATCGGAACAGCGCATCAGCGGGGAAAGCGTCGGCCGGCTGGCAGATCACCGCGTTGAACGCCGGTTCAAACACGGCGCGGTAATTGCGCGGGCCTACGATGTGGCCGAAATAATCGGCGACGCTGCGCCCGGCCTTTGGGGTGCGCAGAAACCGGAAGGGGGCGAGCAGCAGTTCTGAAACATACAGTTGGGAAGCGATGTTGTGCGCCGCGTCCTCGGCGAACAGCCGAAAGCTGACCTTGGCGCGGCGCTGCAACTGCTGAAACAGGCCGATCGGTTCCAGAATCGCCAGCAGATTACCGTAGGAATTGAAGCTGCTGTGTGCGCCCAGCTCCAGCCAGAAGCCGTCCTGTTCGCCGGTGAAGCGGTGCGAATGCAGGCAGCCGCCCGCCTGTGACTCCCGCTCCAGCACTCGCGCCTTCAGTCCAGCAGCAGCGGCATAATGCGCCATGCTCAGGCCCGCGATGCCCGCGCCAACAATCACCAGGTCATAATCGGTCATGCACAACTCCGGGAGTAAAGGGGATGAAATTTCTTGAGTGATCCTATGCCAGTTCTGAAAAAGGGGCGCGGCGAATTTCGCCACTTCTGCTAAAGCAGAGCGCAGCAACGGTAACTTCAGGACTTTCGCTTCGGATTCAAAAGCCGTTCGGGGTGAGCCTGTCGAACCCCGTTTTTTACCGATGAACGCCCTTCGACAGGCTCAGGCAACGGATGGAGTGAAA
>JAAUTD010000341.1 GCA_012031845.1 Synechococcaceae cyanobacterium SM1_2_3 | reverse complement strand
AGGGGGGCAGGGGGGATTTCACCCCCTTGGCAAAGGGGGGTGGCGAAAACCGGAGGGATTTTGCGAAGGCGAAGCCGGGGGGATTTCGGCGGCAAACCGGCTTCACGCTGCTGGAACTGGTGATCGCGATCACGTTGATGGGCCTGGTGCTGGTGGTGCTGTACAGCGGGCTGCGGCTGGGCCTGAACAGTTGGGATCGCGGCGAACAGCAGGCCGAGGCCAGCAATCGGCAACGGCTGGCGCTGGAGTTTCTCCGCCGCCAGTTGGCGCAATCCATGACCGTTTACCGAGCCAACGAGAAGAACGAGCGGACGGTGGTGTTCACCGGTCAGCCGAACCTGATCGAATTCGTCGCGCCGATGCGGATTGAGGCTGGACAGAGCGGCTTGTACCGGCTGCGGCTGGAACTCGCCAATAGCCAGTTGCAAATCCGCTTCCGCCCGTATTCGCCCCACGATCCGATCACCGGCAACGAGCGCGAACTGGTGGTGCTGGACGGCGTTTCGGCGCTGGAATGGGCCTATTTTGGCCCCGAACGGGACTATGACCCCGAACCGCCGCGCTGGCGTTCGGATTGGGCCAGCAGCGAACGCCGACCGCAACTGGTGCGGCTGAATCTGACGGTGCAGGGTGAACCCTGGCCCGATCTGGTGGTGGCTCTGGTCGAGGGACCGCGCTGATGATCAACAACGCGGCTCAACGCGGCATGGTGCTGGTCATCGTGTTGTGGATCGTCACCCTGCTGGCGGTCATGGCGGGCGGCTTCGCCTATTCCATGCGGGTCGAAACCCGCTTGGCCACCAGCGCGGTCGAGCGGGCGCAGGCTCGCGCCTTGGCCGAAGCCGGAATTGTCTACGCGCTGGCCTGGCAGCTTGATCCCGACGGGCAACAACAATGGTCGCCCAGCGGCGATCCGCGTGAATGGGAATTTGGCGGCGAGCGGTTGCGGATTGAAGTCACCGACGCGGCAGGTCTGGTCAATCTAAATTCGGCGGATGCCGGGCTGCTGAAACTGCTGCTGAAAACGGCGGGCGCAGAGGCCGGGGAACAGGCGCAGTTAGCCGAAGCGATCCTGGAATGGCGCGGCAGCGCCAGCGGCTTGCCGTTGTCGCATAGCGCCAATTCTGGCGTCGCGGGTCAGCCTGGCCCCAAGAACGCGCCGTTTGAGAGTCTTGAGGAGCTGGGGCAGATTGCGGGCCTGGGCCGCGAGTTGCATGAGCGGATCGCCCGCGTGTCTACGGTCTATTCGCCGCATTACGGGGTCAACCCGCAACTGGCCCCGGCGCGGGTTTTGAGCGCCCTGGGGCTGGATCAGCAAACCGTGGCGGATTATGTGCAAGCCCGATCTCGCGCCGTCGCCGGGGGATCGCCGCCCACATTGCCTGTCGGTGACAATCCAGCCTTTTTCTCGCAAAGCCGCACAAATGTTTATCATATTGCTGTCACTGCGGAGATGGCGACGGGAACTCTCGTCAATATCGAGGCGGTGCTGACGCTGCAGGGCGGTTATTCCGCCCAAAATTTACGACGGCTGGCCTGGCGCGAAGGCATGTTCGCCGCCGATCCTCCCTGATCACCCGGATTGAAACCCTGTCTTGAAACTCAATGCGCTCAACCTGAACGCTCGCTTTGATGGCGACGCGGCCTTGCGCTGGCTGCGGGACGGTTTGCTGGCGTGGTTGCCCGCCGGGTTGCGCCGCTGGCTCGCCGACTCATCGCAACGCCTGATTATTACAGTGGACGATCAGGAATGGGCGCTGCTGCGCGAGGAAGACGAACAAACCCGGCTGCTGGAACGGCTGGATGCGGTGGCGCTGGACTGGACTGTGGTAGCGGCCTGGTTCCGAGCCGGACGATCCCGGCGCATCGTGCTACGAATTTCCGCTGCATGCGCATTGACCCGCGTCTTGACCCTGCCGCTGGCCGCCGAGAAGAATCTGCGGCAGGTCGTCGGGTTTGAACTGGATCGATTGACGCCTTTTAGCGCCAATCAGGTTTATTACGACGTGACCGTGCTGGAGCGCCAGCCGCAACAACGCCGGTTGCGAGTGGAATTGACCGCGTTGCCCCGCGCTGCGGCAGACCCGGCGCTGACGCCATTGCGACAGCGCGGCTTGTTGCCCGATGTGCTGGATCTGGTCGGCAGTCGTCCGGGCCTGAATCTGCTGCCGCCGGAACAGCGCCCGCATCGCAATGGCTGGAATCGCCGCCTGTCCGCGGCGGCGATGCTGATCAGCCTGCTGCTGGTCGCGGTCGCCATCGCGCTGCCGATTTGGCGACAACATCAGCAGGTGCGCGAAGTCTTGAGCCAGATTGCGCAAATCCGGCAAGCCGCCAACGAGGCGTTGACGCTGCGCGATCAACTTGATCAGGTTATGGCGGCGGCGCAACTGCTGGCGCAGAAAAAACAGGCGGTTCCCTCCATGCTGGAATTGCTACAGGAATTGACCGCGATTTTGCCGGATGACACCTGGGTGGAACGCTTGCAGATTAACGGCGATAACGCGCAACTCATTGGTCAGTCGGCCAAAGCCTCGGCGCTGATTGGGATCATTGAAGCCTCCAGACTGTTCCATAGCGCCGGATTTCAGTCGCCGGTGAATACTGACCCCCGCAGCGGCAAGGAACGCTTTGTGCTGGGCGCCAAGATTGGGCGGGAACCGTGATGGCTGCTGCGACGACTCCCGGCTGGGGGCAACGGCTGACTGCGTTATCACTGGCGCTGCTGGTGGGCGGCGGCGCGATTTACCTGCTGGCCGACCAGGTGCTGCTCGCCCGCTATCGCCGCGATCAGGCCATTCTGGAACAGCAGTTGGGACGGTGGGCGCAGTTGCGGCGGATGGCCGCCAGTCGCGAACCGATTCAGCAACTCATCGCCCGTCTTCAGCAGGATCGCACGGTGATGGCGCAGTACCTGCCGCAGACCGTCCCGGCGCTGGCGGCGGCTGAGTTGCAACAGCGGGTTAAGGCGGCAGTGGATGCGGTGGGCGGCACTTTGCAAAGCACGCAGGCGCTGCCGCCGGTGGAAGAAGGCAATGCAATCAAGGTCACGGTCAGCGCCGCCATGACCGGCGATCTCGACAGCGTGCGCAAGGTGCTTTATGCCCTGGAGTCACAGACCCCGTTGCTGTTCGTCAATAATCTGCAAGTCTCCGCCCGCGAAAACCGGCCCCGGTTGCCGGATGGCCGGATGGCGGACTATATCCGGGTGCAGTTGAACACCCTGTTTGAAGTCTCCGGCTATCTGCGCAAGGCGGGCGGCTAGATGTCAGCGCGAACCCTGGGATTGTGGCTATGGCTGCTGATCGGCGGGTTGGCCGCCGCCGCCATCGCTTGGCAACTGCGCTACCCGCCACGCCCGCTGACCGATGCCGCTGGCGTCGCTATGCGTCCGCCGGAATCGCCGACCGTCGCGCCGCCGCCGCCCTTTCAATTGCTGTTGTCGGAACAGTCCGGCGATCTGGTTGCCCGCCCGCTGTTTATTGCGGCGCGGCGGCCAGAATCGCCGCCGCCCGATGCGCCTGCACTGCCGGAGAAACCGCCGGCTGGCCCGGATCAGACTTTTATGCTGATGGGCGTGCTGATTGACGCGCAGAACCGGATCGCTTTGTTGCGGCCTGACGGCCCGAACGCCAAGGTAGCGCGAATCAAGGTCGGCGAAATGCTGGGAGAATGGCGTCTGGATGCGGTTTTTCCAACCGGATCGTGCTGCGCAAAGGCGACGCTACGCAGGAAGTGACGTTGACGCGACCCCAAAAAACCCGCCGGGCCGCGAGCGAAACGAGCAGACGCGAAACCTTCCCCGAACGCCGAACCGGCGGCGCAGGCTTCGGCGCCGCAATCCTCAGCGCCGCCGCCGGCTCCCCCGCCGCCGCAATAACGAACTGAAAAATGGACGCTTTTATGACCAGAACTTTCCCTTGCCATGAGGTAGAACGGGTGTCTTGCCCGTTGCAACACGGGCTGGAAGCCCGTGCTACTTCATATCCGCGGTTGCCGCTTCGTTTCGGCCTGTTGCTGACATTCCTGCTGAGCGCCTGCGCCACGCCGGGGACTGATCAGAACAGTCCGCCGATTACGGCGCTCGGCGATGCGGCAGTGCCGACGATTTCCTCTGCGTTGTCGTTTCCAGCTCCTGCGCCAGCCGCCAGCGAGCGGATCGCTCCAGTTCCGCCCGCCAGAACTCGGCC
>JAAUTD010000340.1 GCA_012031845.1 Synechococcaceae cyanobacterium SM1_2_3 | reverse complement strand
TAGGCGGATCTGATTCATGGGCCGGGCTTCGGAGCGGTGCTGGGTGGCGGCGTGGCTCTGAAGTTTGAAGGAGCTCATCAGCGTTTGCAGATGAGTCGCCTGCTCGCTCATGGACTGACTGGCGGCGGCGGTCTGTTCCACCAAGGCGGCGTTCTGCTGGGTGACCTGATCCATTTGCAGAATGGACTGGTTGACCTGATCGATGCCCGTCGCCTGCTCGCGGGTGGCTGCGGTCATCTCTGCCACGATGTCACTGACTTTTTTGACTGAAATAACAATGTCGTGCAGAGTTTTTCCAGTCTGTTCGACCAAACGCCCGCCGCCCTCGACCTTGCCCATGCTGTCGGCGATCAGGTTCTTAATCTGCTTGGCGGCGTCGGCGCTGCGCTGGGCCAGCTTGCGGACTTCGGCAGCGACCACCGCAAAAACCCCCGGCCCTGCTCGCCGGCGCGGGCGGCTTCAACGGCGGCGTTCAGCGCCAGCAGATTGGTCTGAAAGGCGATCTCGTCAATAACGCCGATGATGTCGGCAATCTTGCTGCTGCTGGCGTGAATGGCGTTCATGGCGGCGGTAGCCTGATCCACCACCTGCCCGCCCTGTTCCGCCTGCGTCCGCGCTGCGCTCGCCAGTTGATTGGCCTGGCTGGCGTTATCAGCGCTGTTTTTCACGGTCGAGGTCAGTTCCTCCATGCTGGAGGCGGTTTCTTCCAGAGAGGACGCCTGTTTTTCGGTGCGTCCGGCCAGATCGGCGCTGCCCTGGGCGATTTCGGCGGCAGCCCGACAGACCGTATCCATAGTCCCCTGCGCATTGCTGACCACATTGTGAATCTGTTCGACAAACCGGTTAAATCCGAGTGACAAGCTGCCGATTTCATCATCCCTGCTGACCGGGAGGCGCACCGATAGATCGCACTGTTCAGCCGCGATTTTCATGCTTTCAATAAAAACGAACAGCGGCCTGAACAGCAAATAGCTCATGGCGAACAGCACCGCAGCGGTAATACCCGCAATCAACAGCAGAATCACTCCCAGAGCAATCCACGCGCTCTGCCGATCCTGAATCACGCTGGCAATCTCATAATCAGCGCCAATGACCGCCAGCAGGTTGCCGTTGCGGTCCTTGACTGGATAGTAGGCGCCGAGATAAGTCCCCCAAGCGTCGGTATAAGGCTCGTGAGTGAGCTGTAACTCCCCGGTTTTGAACGCTTGCGCCATCGCTTCGGGAAAATCCTTGTATTCGGTCAGAAAGGTATTGTTTTTTGGATCATAGTCCTTCTCGGTTTTGATATTGGCAGTATCCATGACAAATAGGTACTTGCCGTCCCTGAGAACATTCACATAGAGATATTTGAGTCCGAATATCTTTCGGACCGCGCTCAGGTGATCATGCGATTTCATGTAGTATTCCGAATCCTCGGCCTTTGGCAGAAAGAATTCGTTAATTCTGAGAAAATCAATACCCGTTTCAACGCTTTTTGCGCCAAAGGTAAGCCGGTTATAAATTTGATTGTCAATTTCGGTGGAATAGCGGAAATAGAAAAAAAGCGAGGCGGAAAATGCAATTGAAAATATGGCCAGCCCAATAAAAATGGACAGTTTTCGACGCAGACTTAATTTCATGACTCTTCCCCAGTAATGGCGCGGTTAATCAAAGCGTATGCAGATGCTCAAAATTCGCGCACTGCTGTTGCACAACGGTGAAGTGTGGGTGATCGTTAAATGACCACTGTATTTCATCCAGTTTCAGCAACGGCAGCGGTTATGGCGATCAAGCGAATATGCACTGCGCCACCGCTGATCCAGCACCAATCCTCTAGGCGACGATGCGCCGGTTATCCGCCATCCAGCTTTTCAGTTGCTCCATCGGCAAGGGACGGGAAAACAGATATCCCTGTCCCTCCTGACAACCCATTTCCTGTAGCAATTGGCGCTGTTCTTCGGTTTCGATCCCTTCGGCAATGGTCGCCAGGTTGAACTGACGCCCCAGAGCGACAATGAGGCTGGCGATATTGTCCGAACTGTTCGATGAATTCAGTTCGCCGACAAAAGCGCGGTCAATTTTCAGGCGGTCAATATGGAGTTGCTTGAGCAGGCTCAGCGAGGAGTAGCCCGTGCCGAAATCGTCAATCGCGACGGATACGCCCAGGCTCCGAATGTCAGCCAGCTTGGCCGTGACTGAATCCAGTTGTTCCATCGCCACCGACTCGGTGAGTTCCAGTTCAACCTGTTCGGCGGCTACTTGGCAATCATGGAGCGCGCGATCCACCATTCCAACAAAATCCGGTTCGCGAAACTGGGTATGCGACACGTTGATCGCCATCCGAAAGCTGGAATAGCCCAAACGGTTCAGATGGTTGAGCTGGCGGCAGGCAGTGCGGAACACCCATTCTCCCATCGGCACGATCAAGCCGGACTGCTCGGCCAGCGGAATGAACTGATCCGGGGGAATAAATTTCCCCTCCTCGGTTTTCCAGCGCAGCAGCGCCTCGGCTCCAATGACCCTGCCACTGGCCAGATCAATCTGGGGCTGGAACACCAGAAAAAGCCGCTCAGCGGAAAAGGCGCTGCGCAGATGGGTCAGCATGTGCATCCGCTCACGCGCCGCAATACTGAGATCATCCGAAAAGAATTTAGCCTTGCCACGGCTGAACCGCTTGGCCTGCTTCAGCGCGATGCTGGCGTCCTTGAGCAGTTCTCCGCCCTGCGCCGAGTTCGGATTCAGTCGGATCAGGCTGCTGGTGGCCGAAATCCGCAGCGTTTCGCCTTGAACCATAAACGGATCGGCAAAAATCCGGCTGATGTTGCCGGGATTAATCTCATCTTCCGAGCCGAGCAAACCGAAGGCGTCACCCGCAACCCGGGCCAGGATAATGCGAGGACTAAGCGATTGCGCCAGCCGGGTCGCTACGGTTTGCAGCACTAGATCGCCAAAGTGGTGATCGAGCGCGATGGCGATTTCAGCGAAGTCATCAATGTCCAGCAACCCCAGGATCATGGCCGGATCGCCGCACCGCTCGTTAATCAGCTCAATGAAACGGTTGCGGTTGGGCAGGCGCAATAGCTGATCGTGGTAGGCCAGTTCAAGAAGCCGGTTATGCAGCAGCACATTCTCGAAGCCGACCGAAACATTGGCGCAGAACACTTCCAGCAGATTGCGATCCACCGGGTGGATCGGTTGCGCCACATCCACATAAGCGGCCATCCCACAGGTTGTATTGACATCAAAATAAAAACAGGCGCTATGGATGAACGTATGTTGCTTGTCGGCCAGGCATTGCTGCAAAGCAGCGCGGACACGGGAGTCGGGCAAGGTTTGCAAGGGGCGTTGGATCAGATCGCCATAACGGCCAGCGGCAGCGATCACCTTGGGGACGTTTTCCGCTTGCAGGCAGGAAGAGGCGCAAATCAGCCCTTCTGGGGCGATGTTGAGCAGGGCGCATAATTGCGTCACCACCCCTTCGGCAAACTGTTGCAGGGCGCGCAGTTTGTTCAGACCGGTGCTGGCCGCTACGATCAGCTCCAGACCGCGCCGACTCAGTTCGATCTGGCGAATCTGCCAGTAGGAGCGGATCGCCACGGTCAGACTGGTGAAAAGGCGCACCCGGGTCAGTTCCGATTTGGTTTTGTAATCGTTGATGTCGTAGGCGCGAATGGTGTCAATTTCCGGCGCATAGCCGGGTTGACCGGTGCGCAGAACGATCCGAACGGCTTTTTGGCCGAGTTCCTCGCGAATCCGCTGGATCAGCCGCAGCCCGGCGTCTTCCGATTCCATGACCACATCCAGCAGAATGACCGCGAGATCATTGTTTTTGCCAGTACCTCATAGGCTTCCTGGGCGGAATAGGCGTCGAGAAAATCCAGCGAACGGCCCTCGACGATCAAATCGCGCAAGGCGAGCCGGGTCGCTTCGTGAACATCGGCTTCATCGTCAACAATCAGGATGCGCCAGGATTCAGTCGGCAGGGCGGATACCCTGTCATCCGGTTCGTCAATGAAATCGAACGCATCATCGTCATTCAAGGATTGTGTGCTGCCGTTCATCCAGTACTCCTTTCGCTTGAGGCGCGATCAAGGGCAATTCGAGAAAAACGCGGCGCCGTGGCCAGGGACGCTGCGGGCCTCAATCACGCCGCCGAGCAGGCCGGTGACCAGGTTATAGACGATGTGCAGGCCCAGCCCGCTGCCGCCCTGAC
>JAAUTD010000035.1 GCA_012031845.1 Synechococcaceae cyanobacterium SM1_2_3 | reverse complement strand
TGATGTTCTCTAGTTTATTTCCTTGGTTATCAAAGGCAAGCAGTAGGAAAAATTTTACTTCCAGCCGCTGCGGGACTAAGGAAATTAAGATCAGTAAATCTATTCGTCGAGAGTACAGAAAAAGGCTTGTCAGTTGCATCACCAATTGTACAAATTGAAAAATTATCCGCTGCTTTTTGAAAGATTGAAGAAACAGAACCTCTTTCGTCTATAAATAAATTAGAATCATACACATAACAGGATATGAATGGACGATAAAAAGCGCGTTGAATGCGATTATTAGAGTATTGTTCACTTTTGCCTTGTGTAAAACGACGCTTAAGGTTTCTTGACCATTTTATTTCGTTACCTTCTAAATTATTACTCTCAAGATGTGTTTGATAGTACTCAATAAGATAACTCAATCTTAATGCTAACTTCATCTTCGCTGAAACCATATACCCACTCATCACGGTTAGTAGAAACACCTAGCGAGTAAATTTTAAAGATTGCTCCATCAGGTTTTTTCCCTAATTTTATATTTTTATCCGCAATAGGGATAAAATGCGACCAATCATTCTTCGGCTGATTGATCCAATCTCCCGTTTCGCTTGGCAAAATCCCTTGAAACGCGCCATTCTTCTTTAACGCCATCAGCGAATTCACCGCCAGAAATCGCCGCTTCTCAAGCGCCGTCAAGAAATCATCCAGCGCCAGATAATGAATCTCGCAACCTTCACGGCGCGGATTGCGGACAAAAAAGCCAATCGTCACGCCGGTTTGAATCCCAAACACGTTATGTTTCGTGCCGGAAATTTTCGGATTGCGCCGCACATCGCTTTGCAAATCCACAATCCAGATTTCCTGAAACTCCCGCGCAACCACTTTGCGAAAACCATCAAAACCCCGCGCATCCAGATAGGAACGATTGGTCACAAACCCAATCATTCCCTCCTCGCCAATCCGATCACTAGCCCAGCGCAAGAATCGCACATACGGATCATACAGCTTGGTTTTCTGCGCATTGCTGGCTTTGAGATAAGTCGCCTTAATTCGGGCATCGGCTTCTTGCGCCACCGTGTTTTTATTATTGTCGTTCTCATTCTGCTGATTGGCGTTATACGGCGGATTGCCGATGATGATCGGAATGCGCCGGGCGTTCTGTTCCCGAATCCGCTGCTGATTCTCGTCGGTAATGGAGCCTAATAAATCGCCCTGAGCGCCGCTATACGTCTTCTCAAAGCCCCAGTTTTCCAGCGTATCCACAAAACACGCCCCGCTAAATTCCCGCCAGTCGCCCACAATATCGGCATAAGTCTGTTCGATATTCAGCCCGGCGATGTAATACGGCAGAATCGCAATTTCATTGGCGTGAATCTCCCCGGCGTATTTCCGCGCCAACGCCGCCCGATCCCCGCGCAAAAACTCCAGCAACTCCACAATAAACGTCCCGGTTCCGGTACACGGATCGAGAATATCCAGCCCTTCATCGGCCAATCCCCGGCCAAAATGCGTCCGCGCCAACGTATCGCAACCCTGAATAATGAAGCGCACCACCTCCGCTGGGGTATAAACAATCCCCATTCGATCCGCGTCTTTCGGGTTATACGCGGTATAAAAATCCTCATACACCGCCTTCAAAAACTCCTGCTTTTCCGTCGCGGCCACTGCATTAGCCGCCGCCCGCCGAATCGCCGCGTAATACTGCTCCATCCGCCGCAACAGGTTATGGCGGGTCTCGCCGCGCAAAAACGCCTGCTCCACCCCGGACAAAGCCCGCGCCAGATGATTCTCCTGATGAAAAGCCCCCGCCGGAAACAGATCGCGGAAAATCTGCTCGGTCAAAAGGTGCTGCATCAGCATTTCCCGCACATGGCCCGGCGTCACCCGCTCGCCGATGGCGCGAACGCACAGGCCATGAAACTCGGCCAAGCGGTCGCGAAACGCCGCATTGTCCGCCTCACGCTGCGTCATCAACTCCACCAGACTGTCCAGCACCGTCGGCAAATCGCGGCGAAACTGCGCCGCCGCCTGCTCAAACTGCTCCACTTCCGGCGGGCGAAACGCGAAAAACTGGGTCAGCAATCCCGCCAGCCCGGCATCATTCGCCAGCAACACCCGCCGCGCCTCCTGGCCGTTCTGCAACAGCACCGCCTGCACCGTATCCTCGAACAGGATGTTGTCGCTGGGATAACCCTTGCGCAGCTTGGCCTCGATCTCCCGATCCAGGTTGTCCTTGGAATCCTTGGCCTCCCACCAGCCATGCGCCAGCCGCAACCGATCCAGCAACACCCCATCGGCCCGCAGCAACGCCCCATCCCGCCCGCGAAACGCCCACTCCCGCGCCAGAATTAACTGATGTTCGCGGCCATAATCCTCCAGCAGCCCGGCAAACGCGGGCGACAAAGTGCCTTCGTTATCCGCTCCGGCAATCCGGCGCAGATCATCCAGACGGCGGCGATAATCCTGGAGGTAATGCTGCATGAGGCTATCTCTTTCGTATGTGGAACAGGCAGTTAGACCGGCTGGAAGCCGGTTCTACACAGAAATGTTTTCTCAGGGCGGCGGCTGTTCACGCTGCGTTTTTGCCGCCAGCCGACTCAGCCAGCTCATGCCATCGGCGCAATCCAGCAAAGCCTCGCCTAACTCTTCAAAGTCGGCGGGCTGCTCAACCTGATCCAGCAATGAACGGCTTTGCTCCGCGATAGCCTCGCCAAAACGGCGTTGAACCAGCCGTAACAACAGTTTGCGTTCGGCCTGGAAACCCTGTTGCAAACCCTGTTGCAAACCCTGTTGCAAGCCCTCCTGTTTCCATTGTTCGGTCCACTCGATAATGCGTTCGGCAAGCATGGCGCGAATCTCCTCCAGTTCGTTAAGTTCTGGCAGCGGGACGCCCCGCAGCCGGGTGGTGAGAAAAACCTGTTTGAGCCACAGCACAAAGGAATGGCGCAGTTCCATTTGTTCCGGCGTGTGCAGCCAGTCGGCCAGCGCCGCCAGCGCTTCATGCACCGGTTGCGGGTTGCGGCTGTTCTCCAGCCGGAACAGGGCGGCGACCAGATTGCGCAAGGGCGCCAAATCGGCGTCGGCGTAGGCGCTTTCGTCAATCAGCAGATAACGCAAGCGCGGGCGGTAGTGCGCCAGTTCACCTGGCGGATCGGCGATCAGCGTTTCCATATCCCGCGCCGCCGTCCAGCGCCGCTGACCGTTATACAAAACAATCGGCAACACCGGCGGCAGGCGGCCATCGGCGGCAATTTCACCGCTATGAATTAAATCCTGATAGAGCAGACCCAGATAATTGAATATCCGCACCGCCATGTAGGGATTGACGCTCGACTGGAATTCCAGCAGCAGGTAGATGTAGAGGTCTTCGTTGCCCCGCCGCACCCGCCAAATCACATCATCGCGGCGTTCCCGCAAGCGATCATTGATGAATGTCGTCGGGTATTTAACCAGGCTGGCGAAATCCAGATCGGCGACCCAGTCCTCGCGCACAAAGCCCCGCAGTAAATCCGCCATCATTTCGGGGTGAGAAAAGAGCCGCTTATAACCGCTGTCGTGATCCGCCATTGTTTACCCTGCTGTCACGGTTAAACACAGGACTTTCGTTTTAGGTTCAAAAACCGTTCGGAGTGAGCCTGTCGAATCCCGACCGATGAATGCTCTTCGACCGCTGAGCTTGCCGAAGCGTCAGGGCGAACGGATGGAGCGAAAATCCTATATAAATAGAATGCGCATCTTGCCCGTTTGAATTACCGGCTGGAAACCAGTTCTCCAGTTGCGCCGCCTTGAAATCCCGCTTTGCGCCCGCATATCCGGCCTCAAACCCGTGAACATCACCCAGGAGTCCGTGATCCATGACTGTTGAAGCCCATAAGGAAACCCTTGGTTTTCAGGCCGAAGTGCAACAACTGCTGCGGCTGGTCGCCCATTCGCTGTATTCCAACAAGGAAGTGTTCCTGCGCGAACTGATTTCCAACGCCTCCGACGCCTGCGACAAACTGCGGTTTGAGGCTCTCACCGACAGCGCCCTGTACGAAACCGATCCCGATCTGAAAATCCGGGTCAGCTTTGACAAGGACGCCCGCACCATCACGATCAGCGACAACGGCATTGGCATGGATCGGCAGGAAGTGATTGACAACATCGGCACCATTGCCCGTTCCGGCACCCGCCAGTTTATGCAGAAGTTATCCGGCGATCAGGCCAAGGACGCCAATCTGATCGGCCAGTTCGGAGTCGGGTTCTATTCCAGCTTCATCGTCGCCGACAAAGTGGTGCTGCAAACCCGTCGCGCCGGGATGGGCGCTGAACACGGGGTGCATTGGGAATCCAACGGCGAAGGCGAATACACGCTGGAAACGATTGATAAACCGACCCGTGGCACCGAAGTCATCCTCCATCTGCGCGAAGAGGAAGCGGAATTACTCAACGAATGGCAATTGCGCTCGATCATCACCAAGTATTCCGATCACATTACCCTGCCGGTGATGATGCCGGTTTCCAAGCCCGGCGAAGATAAGGATGCGCCGCCAGTCATTCAGGATGAACGGATCAATCAGGCGGCGGCGCTGTGGGCGCGACCCAAGCAGGAAATTAAGGAAGAGGAATACAAGGAGTTTTACAAACACGTCGGCCACGATTTTCAGGATCCGCTGGCCTGGACTCATAACCGGGTCGAGGGCAAACTCGAATATACCTCGCTGCTGTTTATCCCGGCCCGCGCTCCGTTTGACATGTGGGATCGTGAGCAGCGCCACGGGGTCAAACTGTATGTGCAGCGGGTGTTCATCATGGATGACGCCGAGCATTTAATGCCGCGTTATCTGCGCTTTGTGCGCGGCGTCATTGATTCCAACGACCTGCCGCTCAATATCTCCCGCGAAATCCTGCAAAGCAGCAAAGTGGTGGACGGCATTCGCGCCGGTTCGGTGAAAAAAGTGCTGGGCCTGCTGGAAGATTTGGCGACGAATGACGCCGAGAAATACGGCAAGTTCTGGAAAGAGTTCGGGCGGGCGCTGAAAGAAGGCCCGGCGGAGGATTACGCCAACCGCGACCAGATCGCCAAGCTGTTGCGCTTCTCCTCAACTCATGCCGACAGCGCTGAGCAGACGGTTTCGCTGCATGATTATCTGGGCCGGATGAAAGAAGGCCAGGATAAAATCTACTTCATCGTCGCCGACAGCTTCGCCGCCGCCAAAAACAGCCCGCATCTGGAAATTTTCCGTAAGAAAGGCTTGGAAGTGCTGTTGCTGACCGACCGGGTGGACGAATGGCTGATGTCGCACCTGCACGAGTTCGAGGGTAAATCGCTGCAATCTGTCGCCAAAGGCGCGCTCGATCTGGACAAAATCGCTTCCGAAGAAGAAAAACAGGAACAGAAGCAGGCCGAAGATCAATTCAAGGATTTGCTGGCGCGGGTTAAAACGGTGTTGGGCGACAAGGTGAATGAGGTGCGGATTTCCTCACGGCTGACCGATTCGCCGGCCTGTCTGGTGGTGGATGAACACGCCCTCAGCGCCCATCTGGAACGGCTGTTGCGCGACGCCGGCCAGAATGTGCCGATGAGCAAGCCGTATCTGGAACTCAACCCGCATCATTCCCTGATTGCCCGGCTGAAGGATGAACCCGACAGCGAACGCTTCAGTGATTGGACTCATTTGCTATTTGAGCAGGCGGTGCTGGCGGAAGGCGGGCAACTGGAAGACCCGGCCAGCTTCGTCAAGCGTCTGAATGGCCTGTTACTGGCGATGGGTGGCTGAACCGCCTACGTTTGAAACGCGGGGTTCGCTTTGCCGGTTGCAGCAAAGCGAACCCCGCCTTCTTTTGGCGGGTAGTCAAAACCGACTTTTTTGCTAAATTATTACTGACCGCCTATTCCAAATCTCTGTTTATTTATTTCTCAAGGAGCGTCCAATCATGATGCAATTGAAGCAAGTGCTGAAAAACAAGCAAGGCCAGCCGGTGACGTTGCCGGAAACCGCAACGGTGGCAACCGCGATCCAGACCATGAGCCAGCACCGGGTCGGGTCAGTCATGATGCAGGCCGACAGCGGCGAACCCATCGGCATCCTGACCGAACGCGACATTCTGCGACTGTGCGCCGAGGGCAAAACCCAGTTCGACGCTTTGCTGGTCAAGGATTGCATGACCACCGAGATCACCAGCGCCAATCCGGGCGATACCGTCAGCGACGCGCTGACCACCATGACGGCCAAGCGATTCCGCCACATGCCGGTCGTTGAAGACGGCAAAATGGTGGGTGTGGTGTCCATCGGCGATCTGGTGAAGGCCAAGCTGGAAGAAACCGCCATCGAAGCACAGGCGCTGCGTGACTACATCACCACCTGAACCACCACCTGTAACCATCGCCGCTGACTTCTGGATCGGGAAAACCCTGGCGGAACTGACGCTGGCGGAGTGGGAGGCGCTGTGCGACGGTTGCGGCAAGTGCTGTCTGCACAAACTGGAAGACGAAGACACCGGCCAGCTGTTCTTTACCAATGTCGCCTGCCGCTTGCTGGATTTGACCACGGCCCGTTGTAGTCGCTATGCGGATCGTTTTCGCTGGGTGCCGGACTGTGTGCGGCTGACCCCGGCCGAAGTGCAACGGGTCAACTGGCTGCCGCCCACCTGCGCCTATCGGTTGCGAGCTGAAGGCCAGCCACTGCCGGACTGGCATCCGTTGCTCACCGGCGATCCCGATTCCACCCGGCGAGCGGGCGTCAGCGTGTGCGGCTGGGCAGTGCCCGAACAGCGCGCCAAGCAGTTGGGAAGCCACATCATCGAGTGTTTGCCATGAATGTTCGTTGCATCACCTTGGGCGCTTTTCAGGTCAACGCCTATCTGCTTGAAGACCCCGAAACGGGCCAGTGCGCCATCGTGGATACTGGCGATGGCCCGCAACTGGCCGAAGCGCTGGCGCAGATGGATCCGCGTCCGGATTTGCGGGCCATTTTATTGACCCATGCCCATTTCGATCACGCCGGCGGCCTGACCGATTTACAGCAGGAATTCCCTGATGCGCTGACCTATCTGCCCGCATTGGAGCGACCGATGTTTGAGACGCTGCCACGACAAGGATCGCTGTTATTCGGCATCGCCGATTTTGACCGGCCCTGTGGGCGGATAGATCGGGAGGTGCGTGATGGCGATGTGATCGAAGTCGGCGCACTGCGCTTCCAGTTTCTGTCCACGCCCGGCCATACCCCAGGCCAGGGCTGTTATTACGACGACAGCTATGTTTTTGTCGGCGACACCCTGTTTGCCGGCAGCATTGGCCGCACTGATTTTCCGATGAGCGATCCCGAACTGATGCAGACCAGTTTGTGCCGATTGCTGGCTTTGCCGGGAGAACTGATGGTATGCAGCGGCCACGGCCCGGTGACCACACTGGAGCAGGAGTTGCGCTCTAATCCGTTCCTCGATGCGGTGCGCCAGGCCCAGGGCATCGCTGCAACTGCCCGGTCGCCCTGTTAGAACAGCGCTGGAGCTAGACCGGAATTCGATCATGTGCGAACTGCTAGGGATGAGCGCCAATGTGCCCACCGATATTTGTTTTAGCTTCACCGGGTTGATGCAGCGCGGCGGCTGCACCGGGCCGCATCGGGACGGCTGGGGCATCGCCTTTTATGAACAGCGCGGTTGTCGGACTTTTCACGATCCTAATCCGGGCGCCGAATCGGAAATCGCCCGGCTGGTGCAGCGTTACGCGATTAAAAGCCGGATCGTGATCAGTCATATTCGTCGCGCCAACCGGGGCCGGGTCTGTCTGGAAAACACCCATCCGTTCACCCGCGAGTTATGGGGGCGGCATTGGGCATTCGCCCACAACGGCCAGTTGCGCGGGGTGAAACGGTTGCCGCTGGGCTTCTATCAGCCCATCGGCACGACCGATAGCGAACATGCGTTCTGCTGGCTGCTGGGCCGGATTCGTGAGCAGTTTCCGCAACCGCCGCGCCGCTCGGAAGCCATCTGGCGGCATGTTGCCGCCTTGGCGCAGGAGCTAAACCGGCGCGGCGTCTGCAATTTTCTGCTGAGCGATTCCCGCTATCTGTACGCGCATTGCAGCACGCAACTGTCGTGGCTCACCCGCCGGGCGCCGTTCGGCAAGGCGCAGTTGATGGATGCGGATATGACGGTGGATTTTCAGGCTGAAACCACGCCTGATGATGTGGTCACCGTAGTGGCTACCCGACCGCTGACCGATAACGAACCGTGGACGGTGCTGCGTCCCGGCGTCCTGGCGATTTTCAGCAGCGGCGATCTGGTTGCCGCGTTCGATCCCTAGCCGTCCGGGCCGTCGGCGAGCCACTGCCGCCGACTTGCTGCCGGATTTTCCCTTCCTAAAAAGGTGACTCCTCCCACCATCCGCTGCCGCCAGTAGCGTTGATTCAGACTGACCTTGCGCACCTGCCGGCTGCCCGATGAGGTATGAATCATCTGGCCCTGACCGGCATAGATGCCGACATGCGAAATTTGGCCGCTGGCGTCAGTGCGAAAGAACAGCAGATCGCCTGGCAATACCCGATCCTGGCGCTGTCCAGCTTGAAATTGCGCCATCGCGCTGCGCGGCGTCCGAATCCCGGCCTGTTGATAGGCGTACTGCACCAGCCCGCTGCAATCCACCCCATCCGGCGATTCGCCGCCCGGTATGTACGGCGTCCCGATCAGCCGTTCGGCGGCGTTGAGAATGCGCTGACGAACAGTGGCGTGTGGATCACGCAAGGAGGACGGCGTCGCGCAGCCGCCCAGCCAGAACAACCCGGCCAGCAGCCATGAAACGATGAGGATTTGATCGGCGCGGGGCGAAATCAGCAACGGCATGGCGGGAACATCCTCGTGGATTGGGCGGACCGGATCATGCGCTTTACATGGACAAAGGGATCGGCGATTCCTGAACGGGAGCGGAAACCGGTTTGCAAAGCATCTCCGTGAGATTTTAGTGGCGTTTTTGGCGGATGCGCGGCGGATGTTCTATAGTAATCGCAATTCCCATCCATCAGGTGTCCTCATGAAAGCAGCCCACGGCAGGGTCGTTTCCCTGCATTACACCCTCACCGATGATCTCGGTGTTCTGCTCGACTCCAGCCGTGGACAGGAAGCGTTTGCCTACCTGCACGGATACGGCAACATTATTCCGGGCCTGGAGAGCGCACTGGAAGGCTGCGAAGTTGGCTTCAATTCGGCGATTCATGTTGCGCCCGCTGAGGGTTACGGCGACTATAATCCCGAAGCGGTGTTTGAAATACCGCGTGATCAGTTTCCGCCGGATGAAGACATTCAGGTTGGCATGCAGATTCAGGGCGAGGGCGCAGCGGGGGTCATGACCTTTACCGTCGTCGGCGTGACTGAGCAGGGCGTCATGCTGGACGCCAACCATCCGATGGCCGGTAAAACCCTGCATTTCGAGGTTGAGGTGCTGGACGTGCGCGATGCGACCGAGCAGGAACTGGCTCATGCGCATGTGCATAGCCACGGTCACGACCACTGAGCGGCGCAGGTGTCCGGCGCGCCAGACAGATCGGTTTCCCTGTCATGATTGACATGTAAAATAGCGCGGAAAATCAAGCGTTCAGCCTGAGGCCCCTGGTAAAACCATGTTGCTGCAATCGTCCCGTTTCGTCGTTCAGGATGCTCCGCCCTTTGAATTGAAAGGCAGTCTGTTCACCTTGACTGTTCTGCATCTCTTTCATCCTGAAAAGGCGGCTGTTGAGCGGTATCTGTTAGAGAAAATTAAGCAGGCTCCCGGCTTCTTCAGCAATACGCCCGTGGTGATTGACCTCGATGGGTTGGCGGATGCGCCGGAGAATGTGGATTTCAGCGGGCTATATGAGTTGTTGCGCGGGCATGGCATGGTGCCGGTCGGCATCCGCAACGGTAGCCCGGAATTGCAAGCCGTGGCCCGTCAGGCCGGGTTGCCGGTGTTGCCCGAAAGCCGCGCCGCCAGCGCTCCCAAGCGACCGGAACGGATCGAACCGGCGCCAATGCGCAGCCGGATTTTCAGTCACCCGGTGCGTTCCGGCCAACAGATTTACGCGCCGGACGGCGATTTAATCATATTGGGTACGGTCAGCGCGGGGGCTGAAGTCATCGCCGATGGCAATATTCATATCTATGGCGCTTTGCGCGGACGCGCCCTGGCCGGGGTCAAGGGCGATGTTGAACCCCGTATTTTCTGTCAGAGCCTTGAGGCGGAACTGGTTTCCATTGCAGGCCGCTACCGTATTAGCGAACAGATTGACCCGGCCGACCGGGGCCGGGCCATGCAGATTCATTTGGTGGAAGATCGGCTGATCATCGAGCATTTAGCCGCTGATCGGAATTCTTTCAATGTGCAATAACAACTTTGTGGGATAACCGCTTGGCAACCGTCATCGTTGTGACCTCCGGCAAGGGAGGCGTGGGCAAGACTACCACCAGCGCCAGTTTTGCTACCGGTCTGGCCCAGCGCGGCTACCGGACTGTCGTCATCGACTTTGATGTCGGCTTGCGCAACCTGGATTTGATCATGGGCTGCGAGCGGCGGGTGGTGTACGACTTCATCAACATCATCAATGGCGAGGCCAACCTTAATCAGGCCCTGATTCGCGATAAGCGGGTGGAAAATCTCCACATCCTGCCAGCTTCGCAAACCCGCGACAAGGAGGCCTTGACCAAGGAGGGAGTGGAGCGGGTGTTGAACGAACTCAAGCAGAATTTCGATTATGTGGTGTGCGACTCGCCCGCCGGTATTGAGCGCGGCGCGCTGATGGCGCTGTATTTCGCTGACGAGGCGCTGGTGGTGACCAACCCCGAAGTGTCGTCAGTGCGCGATTCCGACCGTATTCTGGGCATTCTGGCCAGCCGTTCGCGCCGCGCCGAACAGGGCGAACCGGCCGTTAAGGAACATCTGGTGCTGGCCCGTTACGATCCGCAGCGGGCGGATCGCGGCGATATGCTCAGCGTGGAAGACGTGCTGGAGATTCTGGGCATTCCGCTGTTGGGGGTAATCCCGGAATCGCAAAATGTATTGCAGTCGTCGAATGCCGGCGTTCCGGTGATTTTGGAAGAGGGCAGCGATGCAGGGGCCGCCTATAGCGATCTGGTGGATCGATTTCTGGGCAAAAATTTGCCGCACCGATTTATCACGACCCAGAAGAAGGGATTTCTGCAGCGTCTGTTTGGCGGGAGTTGAACCATGGGTCTGTTCGATAGCTTTTTCGGAAATACCCCGAATAAAACCACCGCTGCGCTGGCCAAGGAGCGGCTACAGATTATCGTGGCCCATGAGCGAGGCAGCCGCCGGGGCAGCCCCGATTATCTGCCTGCGCTCAAGAAGGAACTGCTGGAGGTGGTGCGTAAATATGTGCCGGTGGATCAAAGTCAGATCAAGGTTCACCTGGATCGCGAAGGCGGCTATGAAATCCTGGAACTCAATATAACGCTGCCCGATGAGGAGCCGCGTTCGGGCCGCAGCCTTTAGACGGTCTGATGAGTCGGGCCGGGAACAAATCAAACTGCCGTGATGGATGATGACCATTCCCTGTCTGCTCATGGCGATGAGCTGAATCGGGTTCGCCTCGACAAGTGGTTGTGGGCCGCCCGCTTCTTCAAGACCCGCGCACTGGCGGTCGAAGCCGTTACGGGCGGCAAGGTGCATGTCAACGGGCAGCGCAGCAAGCCCTCGCATAGCGTTCATCTAGGCGAAATCCTGCGCATTCAGCGCGGCCTGGATGAATATCGGGTGACGGTCAAGGCGCTCAGCGACCGGCGCGGCCCAGCCAGAGAAGCGGTTCTGCTCTATGAAGAAACCACCGAAAGCCGCCAGCAGCGCGAAGAACTCAGCGCCCAGCGTCGCCTGCAGTCCTCCCCGCTCCCAACTGCCGTCGGTCGGCCCACCAAACAGGATCGACGGCGAATTGTTCGTTTTCTTTACGGCAATGAAGATGAGTAAGCCGTTAAAAAGGTTTTATATTTTCGTTTATTTTTAACTCATGCCTGTTGAAACAAGGCTTGCCCGGTAGAGTTAAAAGCGGGCTTTTCGCTGCTTGCAAAGGTTTGTCGGCAAGGAACCCTCATCATATTGATGCGGACTCATCAAAAGCCTTCTCAATCTCAATCTATTCGCCTTGCCATCCGCCGGAGAGCTTGATTCATGTCCGAACCGCCGCGCCATAATCGTCTGATTCACGAAACCAGCCCGTATCTGCGCCAACACGCGCATAACCCGGTGGACTGGCATCCGTGGGGCGCGGAGGCTCTGGACAAAGCCCGGCGGGAAGGCAAACCGATCCTGCTGTCCATTGGCTATTCGGCCTGTCACTGGTGCCACGTCATGGCCCATGAATCGTTCGAAGATGAGGCGACGGCCCAGGTGATGAACCAGTTATTCATCAATATCAAAGTGGATCGCGAAGAACGGCCCGACCTCGACAAAATCTATCAGACCGCGTTTCAAATGTTGCACCAGCGCAGCGGCGGCTGGCCGCTGACGATGTTCCTGACCCACGATGATCAGGTTCCTTTCGTCGGCGGCACCTATTTTCCCAAGACGCCCCGCTACAACATGCCTGCTTTCGTGGATATTTTGCAGCGGGTCAATACCCATTATCGCCAGCACCCGGATGATCTGCGCCAGCAGAATCAGGCGTTATTGCAAGCGTTGCGCACCGAAATGGCTGCGTCGGATGTCTCCAGTCATGATGTTTCATTCACCGCCGCGCCGCTGGAAGCCGGACGGATTCAGACGCTTCGCAGCTTTGATGCAACCTACGGCGGCTTTGGCGGCGCACCCAAGTTTCCCCATCCGGTCAGTCTGGATCGCCTGCTGCGGCGCTGGATTGACGGCGTTCAGCGCGGCGATCCCGACCCGCCGACGGAAAAGGCGGTCTCGATCACGCTGCGCAAAATGGCGCAGGGCGGGATTTACGATCATCTCGGCGGCGGCTTTTGCCGCTACTCGGTGGACGCCGAATGGCAGATTCCCCACTTTGAGAAGATGCTGTACGACAACGGCCCGCTGTTGGCGCTGTACAGTCAGGCGGCGCAAATCACCGCTGATCCGCTGTTTCGCACGGTGGCCGAGGAAACCGGCGACTGGGTGATGCGCGAGATGCAGGCGCCGGACGGCGGTTATTACGCCACGCTGGACGCCGATTCCGAAGGGGAAGAGGGCAAGTTCTATCTGTGGAGCCGTAATCAGGTTCAAGCCCTGCTCAGCGCGGAGGAATATGCGGCTTTTGCCCCAGCCTATGGTCTGGAGCAGCCGCCCAATTTTGAGGGCCATGCCTGGCATTTGCGCACCGTCGCCGATCTGGCCGATCTGGCGAGCTATCTGAAAATGGAGCCTGCGCTGGTCGCCGAACGCCTGATTTCGGCCCGGCGCATCCTGTTCGCCCACCGTTCACAGCGTATCTGGCCGGGTCGCGATGAGAAAATTCTCACCGCCTGGAACGGGCTGATGATCCGGGGGATGGCGATAGCCGGGCGCCATCTGGATCGGGCTGATTTCGTCTCGTCCGCCGAACGCGCTCTGGATTTCATTCGCAGTCAGTTATGGCGCGATAACCGCTTGCTGGCGGTTCACAAGGATGGTCAGTCGCGGCTGAGCGCCTATCTGGACGATTACGCTTTCCTGATTGACGGGATTCTGGAACTGCTGCAATGCCGCTGGCGCGATGGCGATCTCGACTTTGCCCTGACCCTGGCCGATGTGCTGCTGGAGCAGTTTGAAGACCGCGCAGCGGGTGGTTTTTTCTTCACCGCGCACGATCACGAGCCGCTGATCCAGCGTCCCAAACCGGCGCATGACGACGCGCTGCCCGCGGGCAATGGCATTGCGGCGCAAGTGTTGTTAAAACTGGGGCATCTGACTGGACGCACGGCTTATCTGGACGCGGCGGAACGGACTTTGCGCTGGGCCTGGCCAACGCTTCAGCAGATTCCCAACGCCTGTCATGCCCTGCTGACGGCGCTGGAGGAAACTCTGGAACCGGCGCAAATGATTGTGTTGCGGGGTGAAGCGGCTGAGATGGAAACGTGGCGGAAGCGTTGCGCCCAACCTTATACGCCGCGTCGGCTCACGCTGGCGATTCCCGCCGATGCTCGCATCCCGGACGGGCTGCTGGCTGCGCGGTGCGCGAGCGAGGCGGCGGTAACGGCTTATGTCTGCACTGGGCTGGAATGTCGGCCGCCGATCACGGCGCTCGCGGATCTCGATGCTGTACTGGTCCGAACCGGCGCAACGGTTCTCTAAACAGCGCTAGTGGAAATGTCACGCGGAAATGTTTGCGGCAAGCGCGGAAGTCGGCGATACAATGGATTTCTTCACCGTATTCGCACGATGAACTACCATAATTAGGTAATTAGTTTTAGCAGCATCTTTGCGTCAAATCATTCAATCCATTCCCAAACCCTGGAGAGGGCACTACAACATGACCGTTCATCTGTACTTTTCGCTGATTCCCGAAGCGCTGATCGCCTCAATGCTCACGCCGGAACAGTTCGGCCAATACTATGCGACCGGCCACAAATTCAAGTCCAAGGGTCAGGCCATTTTTTTCGAGATTGATCCTGCGTTCCGCCACGAATTTTTAACATTGACGAGGGCATAAGCCTTTGCACGCCGCATCCGGACGGGACGCCCAAAAACTCGGTTTATATCTCGGTTTACCGGGTGCTGGAGCATATTCCGGTCAGTGCGCTGGGTAAGCTGTATCTGACCACGGCCTACGGTCACACATTGGGCTTGAGCCAAGGCCCAATCGTGCCGCGTGAAGCGCCGACCCTGCACATGTATCAGGATTTGGCTCCAATCAACAGTCTGGTGGTCAGCACGTTTGACTCGGTGGATTACTACGGTGGCGTCACCAAGCAGCCAGCCAAATTCATCCGTTTCCCCGGCCTGTGCTTTGTTGAACTAGGCCTGGGCGCACTGGCGGCGGATCCGGAAAACGGCGCGATGGGCGATCTGCCTTACTCCTTCATGCACCACTTGCGCGAGGCGCTGCTGGTGCTGGACCCGAAGACCAAGCAAACCAAGCTGGTTCACCGGGTGCATTCGCTGGAGTTCCCCTACCGGATGGTCAAGAGCGGTTTCTATATCGGCAATGGCCCTGATCTGATGTTCTATCCGATGCCATCGCATGATGCGCTGCGCCGCGACCACAATCAGTGGTGGCGCTCCGCCAACCTGTAAAGCAGATTTGGGCGGTTTCGATTCCCTGCTTCCTGGAATCGCTCATCGCCCGCATTACCCACGAATTCCATGTGATTAAAACCAAACAACCGCCCTGATAAACCGGTGCGGTTGTTTTGCGGTGTGGGATGAAAATGATTTGGCTTCAATGCGGCTTCGCTTCTCCTCCGAGTCGTTGCTGTAGAAGACGCCGTTCTTCATCGCTCAACGCTACATTTAACGCTTTTAGCAGGTCTTCCATCGGTAAGCCCTTGAGTCGCTCCTCGGCGGGCAAGCCTTTCAACCGCTCCTCGGCGGACACCCGCCGCAGTAGCTCCTCGGTCGGCACGTTATCCAGCAATTGACGAATGATGTCGCGTTCTAAATCCGCCATATTGGTGTATGACATGGCTAAATCCTCGGTGCAGGGTTCCGCCAAAATCAGACGAAACAAGGTGTTGTAATTGGGCTGCCGCCAGCGGTAGCGGCGCACCCCATCGGCCACTTGCCGCCCGATCCAGGCTGAAAAGTTCCCACAGGGCGTTGCGGTCCGTCAGTTCCACCTCGTTCAGCACCACGATGGTGATGGACTGACTGAGTACCGGCAGACGGTACACACCGGTGCGCACGGTGGTTAGCGTCACTTGCCGCGTCAAACCGACAGGAAACCGGGCGTACACTGCATACAGTCCGAACTGTCCCGGCGGCGGGATCGGTTCCAGGGTCTTGCGGTAGTTGACATAGTGACCGATCAGTTCTTCCACGGCCCAGGCATCCAGCGGTTCGTGATGCGATTTATAGGTCAGCAGGTTATGCGGGCGCAACGCCTCGAAACCATCACACGGGCCGCATGGCGGGATATGAACTTTCAGGCAATGACGCTGAGCAGACTGCCGGTGGTATCAAAGTCGGTTTGCATCACTTTGGCCCCGGCCTGGGCGTAGATTGAACCCTGTTTCAGGTCGAGCAGGGCTTGATTCACTTGATCAGCACTGGGAATCTTCTGCTCAGACGCTGATTCAGTTCCCGAATTAAGCGAACTGGCACTGGCAATAGTATCGGCGCCTTTTTCGACCTGCTTCTCGCCGGCCTGAAACGCCGCATAACCTGATGCATACGCGCTGCTGCTGGCTACTGATCCACTATCCATGATTCACCTCCGGGATGTTTTGGTGGATTTTTATCACTATAATCATACACTCGTAAAATATCAAGGCCGATCTTGGCGGCGCTGGTTGACAAATCGGGGCGTCTGGCGCAGCCATTTCAGCTTGGCAACCGGCGAATTTGACGGCGTTGAAACCTGTTGGTTGTTTAGCGTCCGGTTTTTATTCATTATCGCGCTTCGAAAGATAACCCGATTCGTCTTACTCCTCCGTCCGCAGGAATCCTCATGTCCTCAAATCTGCTCAATAACGTCAATGTCGCCGCTATCGATGTCTTGCTGACGCCCGATGATATCAAGCAGCGGTTGCCAATGACTGACCGCGCTGCTGATACGGTTCTCAGTGGTCGCCAGACCGTGCAAAACATTCTTGATCATCAGGATCACCGGCTGTTTGTGGTGGTTGGCCCCTGTTCCATCCACGATGTGGCGGCGGCTCGCGAGTACGCCCGGCGACTGCGCGATTTGGCCGAGGAAGTGGGCGATACCCTGCAACTGATCATGCGGGTGTATTTCGAGAAGCCCCGGACGACGGTAGGCTGGAAAGGGCTGATTAACGATCCGCACCTGGATGATTCCTTTAATGTGGCCGAGGGATTACAGATTGCCCGGGCGCTGTTGCTGGAAATTGCGGAAATGGGGTTGCCCACCGGCACTGAGGCGCTAGACCCGCTCTGCCCGCAATACCTGGATGATCTATTGGCCTGGACTGCAATTGGCGCTCGCACTACCGAATCACAAACCCATCGGGAAATGGCGAGTGGTTTGTCCACCCCGGTCGGTTTCAAAAACGCCACCAACGGCAATCTCGATGTGGCGATTAACGCCCTGCAATCGGCGTCCCGCCCGCACAGTTTTCTTGGCATAAATCAACATGGGCAGTCAGCGGTAGTGCGCACCACGGGTAATCGCTATGGTCATGTGGTATTGCGCGGCGGCGCCGATGGCCCCAATTACGACACGGTAACGATTGCCTTGTGCGAGCAGGAATTGACCAAGAATAAGCTGCCGCTCAATCTGGTGGTGGATTGCAGTCACGCCAATGCGCGTAAAGACCCGGCCTTACAACCGCTGGTGCTGAATGATTGCGTTCATCAAATCCTGGAAGGCAACCGTTCCATTGTTGGCTTCATGATTGAAAGTAATCTGGAATGGGGCAATCAGCCGATTCCCGCCGACCGCTCGCAACTGAAATACGGGGTTTCGATCACTGATCCCTGTGTGGACTGGGCGACAACTGACAAGATGCTGCGGGAAGCCCGCGCCAAGCTGAAAGACGTGTTGCCGGGCCGATTTGCGTAATAATGGTCTGGAACCGCAACAAGTTGTAAAACGGGCATCCTGCCCGTTCTACCTCAATAAAATCAGGGCTTTCGCTTCATCCGTTCGCCCTGAGCCTGTCGAAGGGCATTCACCGGTAAAAAGCGGGGTTCGACCGGCTCACTCCGAACAGTTTTTGAACCCGAAGCGAAAGTCCTGAAATCGAATAAGATTGCTATAAAATCCAAAGCATCTACATTTCACAGGAGTAAAAAACAGCATGGCTAGTATTCCACTGCTGGTCTTCATGGTTGCCGCCTACACGGGTCTGGCGCTGACTATACCTGTTTGGCTGGACAGTATTTTGTTTGTTCTTCCTTTATTATCCGGCGCAGCCCTGCCGTTCCGGGGCGGCGATTTGCTGGTGGTAATTAGCCTGTTCCTGCTGTGCGTTGAAATTTATCGCGCCACCAGTAGTTCATCCGCCGCCATTCTCAATCATGTGCTGTCGCTGCTGGTATTCATCGTTGCGCTGATCGAATTGCTGGTGATGCCGCAAATGGCCACCATGACCTTCTTTCTCATTCTGCTGATGACGCTGATTGATGTCATTACCGGATTCACCGTGACTATTTCCAGCGCCCGCCGCGATCTGCAATCTCTCTGATGCCTATTTCTTTTGCTTTGGCAGAGTTGCCTGCCGCGCCATGACTGTGCGCATCTCCGAGTTTTCATTGATTGACCGCTATTTTGCCGACCATGCGCCAAATCGGCCTGATGTGGCATTAGGCATTGGCGACGATGCCGCGCTGTTAATTCCGCCAGCCGATCAGCAGTTGGTGGTGACGCTGGATACTCTGGTCGCCAATGTGCATTTCTTCGCGGACGCCGACCCGGAAGGCATCGGTCACAAGGCGCTGGCGGTGAATCTCAGTGATTTGGCGGCGATGGGCGCGACTCCGGCTTGGGTCACGCTGGCCCTGACGTTGCCGCAGATGGACGAAAGCTGGCTGACCGCTTTCTGCCGGGGCTTTTTCGCGCTGGCGGATTGCTATGGGGTGCAACTGATCGGCGGCGATACCACGCGGGGGCCAGTCACCGTGATTTCGGTGCAGGCGCATGGTTTCGCGCCCGCCGGTTCGGCGCTGCGCCGCGATGGCGCAAAGCCGGCGACGCTATTTACATC
>JAAUTD010000339.1 GCA_012031845.1 Synechococcaceae cyanobacterium SM1_2_3 | reverse complement strand
GATTTTGCCGACCATGTCAGCATGATCGTCCCCGTCATCGCCCAGCTCGAAAAGGCGTGCAGCGTCGCCGCCCTGTGCGATACCGCCGCGCGGCTGGTGCGGCAGATGATGGGCTATGACCGGGTGATGATCTACCGATTCCACTCTGATGACAGCGGCGAAGTGATCGCGGAAGACCGCCAAAGACCGCGCTCGCGTTGAAACCGAGGTGCTGGAACAAGTGGAACGCTACCTGATGATCGAGGCGATTCTCGAACTGGATAGCGCCTGCTGGAATCATCCGTTGCCCGATCCGGAACGTCGGGTGATGAGCGATGTAACCGAGTGCGAGACGCTGGCGGAACAGGTCAGGATGCAATGGAATCTGGGGCTGGACCCGATTCCCAACCTGACCCAACTGCTGGAACAGCACGGCATCAAGGTGTTGCTGCTCCCACTGCCCGCCGGTGTGTACGGATTGACCTGCTTGGTACAGCGCCCAGAACGGGAGGCGGTGCCGTGCATCGTGGTCAATCGCGCTGCGACCCTGGAGCGTCGCCGGCTGACGCTGGCCCATGAACTCGGCCACCGGTTGATTGATGACACCTCGCCCGCCGGCGCGGAAGCCGCCGCGAAACACTTTGCCAGCGCGTTCCTGATGCCTGCCGCTTCCGTCCGGCAGGATTTCGGCAACCACCGCCACGCGATCAGTCCCCCGGAATTGATGCCGGTGAAACGCGGCTATCGGGTCAGCGCCGCCGCTTTGCTGGTGCGCTGCGAGCGGTTGGATATCCTCTCGCACTCAGGCCTTGGCCTACGCCTTCCAGACCTTCGCCAGGGGCTGGCGCATGGCGGAACCGGAACCGCTGGAACTGCCCGGTCAGGCGGGAACACTGGAAGCGCCGGAACGGTTTGAACAACTCTGCTACCGGGCGCTGGCCGAAGGATTGATTGGCTTGCCCAAGGCGGCGGAACTGCTGCGCCAACCGGTCAGTGTGATTGCCGAGGCGATGCAAGGGCCAGGGACGGCGGATGCGGATCATCACTAACGACTCTTCGGCATTGATCGATCTGGCGAAAACCCGGTTGCTGGAAAATCTGCTGCGACTGCCCTATCGGTTTGTGATCCCGGATGTACTGTATGCGGATGAACTGATTAACCTGCGGCACTATCAGCGGGAACAATTGCTCGACATCGGTTTTGTGCTGGGCGAACTGGACGGGGTGCAGGTCGGCAAAACCAGTGAATACAACCCTCCTAAATCGGCGCTGTCCTGCTCATCCTTGCCCGTCCAGACCCGTTGCGGGTCAAGATTAGGATTACGCGGATAGCGCATCGTCTTCGGCGCGGCTTCCTCGGCGACCACAAAATCCCGTAACTCTTCGGTCGGGATGCGGGTACGGGTCGCGTTCGTGTGCTTGAGGCTGTCAACGGCGATGGTTTGCGGCGCGTCGGGGCTTTTCTTCTTGGGCGGCATGGCGGAAAGCAACCTTTTCAAAGCATTTCGGTAGGCACAACGGAAGTCATCAACTCACAACCAGTCTTCCAGTATCAACCCCGGTACGCGGGCAAATTCGCGGGTGTTGTGCGTGACCAGAATCAAGCTCTGTGCCCGCGCAATCGCGGCAATTTGTAAGTCATAGGGACCAATCGGCTTGCCGATGTTCGTTAAGGTCGCTCGAATGTCGCCGAAATGCTCAACCGCAACATCATCAAAAGGCAGACTGGGCAAATGGTTAAAGAAAATTTGTAACCGAGCCTGATTATCGGCAATACGCTGGCTTTTACAAGCGCCGAACCATAACTCCGCCTTGACGGGCGCACAGAGCCAGATGTTGCCTTCGCCCGCCTGCACAATCCGTTCGACGACGGCGGGGTGATGGTGACTGAGCCAAGCAATACAGATGTTGGTGTCCAGTAAATAACGACTCATTCCAGAGAGTCCCGTGGCGTATCTTGTCCCAAGTCGGAATCATCAATATCGTCGGGAAAGTCATCACTGAGCGTCCCGGCCAAACTGAGTACCCGCTGTTCCCAACTGATTGAACCGGGCGTAGTCACTTGAACTGGCAATACAATGATTTCGGCTTCTTGACAACCGCTGAATTCGGGCGGCAAATCCAGTTGAAGGCGTAAACCATTCAAGGGCTGAATAATTCGATGTGCGTACATGATCAGTACCTCTTGCAATGAAATCAGTGCGGCGAACGTCATCTAAAAAAAGCTTTTCATTTGAAAAATCGATTTCATCCTTATACCGGGTGGATAGCGGTTCATCGGTATCCATATAGCCAATAAAACCAATCTTCATTAAGGCTTTATAGAGTGGCGATACCTCTTCGTCAGCGTCGGGAATGTCGTCCGGGAAATCATCGCCGAGCGTTCCGGCCACTGCGGCTAAGAATGCCTCGGTGTCGTCAGTAGCGGCTACGGGCGGTGTCACCCGATAGCTTTGCTCCAAGGTTTCAATGAAGGTCAACACTTGCCGAGCCGCCGGTTCCGGCAAATGCAGACTGTGTTGATATATGGTTTCAGCGAGTGTCATGGTGAATTTCCTCGTTCTGATGTCGCTAAAAACGCTCGAATCGTCTGCATCGCGCAACCCGGATCATTCACTTCCACGAACGCCCAGCGTCCAAATTGCCCGCTGTTGTTCACTGCCGGAACCCAAAGATTCTGAATCGTCGCCGTCTTGGCCGCTTTGGCGGGCAAGGGCGAGCCGGACACTCATGATCAGATTCAGCAAGTCCTCTCTCCCGCGCCCGTCGTCAATGCGGGCGATGAAATCCGGGAAGTAGTGGTGTTTCTAGCCTTCAAACGTATACGAAATCCGACCGCGCCTTCCCCAAAACCTTGATGGGTACACTGGCGGTTGTCGCTCTGGCTGTTCTCGCCACCCTCGGCATCAAAACAGATGGGTTCCACGGGAAACCTGCTGCTCCGCCCAACGAACGAACGCCCATCTCTACGACGCCAACGGCGGGTTTCAGTCGGGTTAATCATCGTCGGCATCGTCGGCATCGTTAGACTTGAAATTGGCGCAGGGATCCGGTTGGAAGCATCAAACCGGTTCCACGTCTTCATAGTTCGCCAAGGTAAACCGTGGCGTGCAAAAGGGCGAGAAAAATCAGATCCACACCGCCCGTGTTGGTGATGCGCTGGCGAGTTCCGGGTGGAATGGACACTACCGCGCCTGGCCCGACGTCCTCGGGCGGCCAGTCGCCCACTTCGACCCGCCCCCGCCCCTCCAGGATCAGATACCGCTCGATGATCCCGGACAAGCGATGCCAGCGGGTGGTCACACCGGGTTCCACGCGGGCGCGGGCTACGGAAACCGCTTCATCGGCTGAGGTGTTCCACCATTCAGTGATAAAGCAGCCTTCCGCGAAAAAATACTCGGTCGCCGTAGTCTGGGCTGAATCCGTCATAGAAAGTTGCAAACCAATGAGTGCGCCTAGTCGCGAGCCACGGACTTCGATCCATCGGTTAGGCGCTATCGCCGACGGCCACGCGCTGAGGAAACGATACTTCCAACACCACGCAACCCTCATCGGTCTTAAAAGGGCCGTGTAGTTCACCGGGAGGGCGGCTGGCGTAGCAACCGGCTTCCAGCCACCGGTCGAACGCCTGGTCATAAAGACGCCCACTCACGATGAAAACTTCTTCGGGGTACGGATGCATTTTTCCACCGAAGGGTGTGGTGTCGGCTCCGGGGAGAAAGCGGGTTAATCGGGTGTATTCGCCGGTCAGTGCGTCCCTGCTCAAAGTGAGTTCTTCCGCGATGCCATCCAATCCGGCCACCGGCGTCCAGCGCCCCCGGTTTTCCGTAGCCAGTGTGTTCCAGTAGGTGATGGTGGACTTTGCCATTTCAGATTTCTCCCACCAAAGCAGCCATCAATTCCTGCACCGCGCAGGTCATGTGCTCCAACGCCGCATCGGGTGAGGCGACGGGTAAATCCCCGACTTCCCAATACTCGACTCTCGCCGCGTCAGCAGGAAAGTATTGCTCGACCATCGGCTGATGCTCGATGCGACTCAAGGCGATGATGCGCTGCGCTTTAGCCCAATCCTCCGGCCGCGCTGAAAGCGGATCACGCAGCGCCGCCTCAAAGGCAACGCCCAAGCGCGGAGCGCCTGTCGGGTATGTGGCGACAAGGGGCCAGATTGCGAAACACAGTCCGGCGCTAATCCGCGTGAATCCGCCCGCCAAGTGAGCGCCCGC
>JAAUTD010000338.1 GCA_012031845.1 Synechococcaceae cyanobacterium SM1_2_3 | reverse complement strand
CGATGTGACTGTGCAGCCCGACCAGCCGCAGATGCGGACTGGCCTTTGATCGTCGCTATCGCCTCGCGGGCCTGGCCGATTCGAGATTAAAGCCAAACCGATTCCACGGCTCAGTAAAACCGGTATCGAAGTTCAGGCGCAACGCCACCGCTACCGGCACTCCCCGACATCGGGCAATCTCTTCAATCAGCGCCAGTTCGTCGAAATGATCGACGTGCAGATGTGCGCCTTCGGCAATGGCCCGTTCCAGAATCGGGCGCGACTTGTTGGGGCCGTTGAACAGAATGCGCGAGCCGGGAACGCCTAGGCTGCGGGCTTTTTCATACTCGAAGCGCGACACCACTTCAGCCCACGAGCCTTCCTGATGCAGCACGTTACAGATTGCGCTGGTGTAGTTGGTCTTGTACGACCAGCCGTGGAGCGCGTTCACTCCGTGCGCGGCGAAGGCGTGATGCAGGCGGCGGATATTGGCGCGCAACCGGTGTTCGGAGGTGACAAAGAGCGGCGAGCCGAAGCGTTCGATCAACGTGGCTACTGCTACGCCATCGATCATTTCCTGCGCCTCAGAGCGCACCCGGCGCTGGCCGAATTTATTGAGCTGGTTGAATTCCAGCGGAGTCATGCGGGGCGCTTCCCATTCAGTCGCGTTCATGATGATCCTCAATCGTATTGGGTATAGGCCAGCGGTTCAGGCGATCCGGCGCAGGCGGGGAGCGAACAGCCCGTGGCGCGGCAAGGTTGCGCCATTCATGCTGACGCTGGCGATGTCCTCCATTTGCACGATCAACTCGCGGGCATGACGAATGAACGTCACGCCGGGACATGGCGCGGCCAGCGGCAGATCAGCGACCGCTGCGCCCTGCATCAGCGCCAGCAGCGCCGCGGGCAGATTGCGGCCTACCCCGTGCGAGAGATAAATCCAGGCCGGAAAGCGTGGATTGATCTCGATCAGATGCAGGCGCCTTCGGCGTCGCGCAGCATCTCCAGCTCCAGCGGCCCCTTCCATTTCAGAGCCTGCATCAGGCGCTCGCCGACGGCCAGCAAGTCGCTGTCATCAATCGCCACCCCAGCCCATGCCTTGCCTTTGTCGGTGATCGCCTGTTTGCGCATCATCACCGGGCCGATCAGGGCGCCGCTGCCGTCGCCCAGCGCCGTCAAATTGACTTCCTCGCCGGCGACGTGGGCTTGCACCAGCACCGGATAGCCCCAGGCTTGGGCGATCTGGCCGAAACGGTAGACGGCCTCGGCGGCGTTATGCACCACATAGGCATCGTAAAACACGCCTTTCACCACCAGCGGATAGCGCCAACCGCCTTCTTCGTCACGGGTGCAACGCTCGAAAAAGCGGGCATCGCTGATCGGACGGACCTGGGGCGTGGCGACGTCCGCCTGAGCGCATAGCGCGGGCAAGCGATCCTTGTCCCGGCATCGCAATTCCGTGCGACCCGGCAACCACATTCGCACCCCTCGCTTCGCCAAGGCGGCTTGCAGGGCGATGAAGTTGGGCAACTCGGCATCCAGGCTGGGAATAATCACGTCGATGGGATCATGGCGCAGAATTTCATCCAGCCGTTCCAGCAGCGCTGCGCTGCCCGCCGCTGGATAAGGCAGCAAATAGCCGCCGTCACTTTCCTGCGGATGGTAGAGGCCGGCATCCAGCGTCTCATAGCCCAGCCCGACAATACGGCCGCGAAAACTGCGGGCTTCACTCAGGCAGCGGGCGACCGCGCAGCCGGGGCCGGGGTTTTCCGGCCGGGCGTTTGATGCCGGTGACCGCAACGGTCCATTGCGCTCCGAAGTTGAGTTGGGGGCGGGCGCTCATGACAGATACCTTCTGATTTGGCTGAAAAACGCCTCGGTGCTGACAGCCACTACTGCCGGGTGTTGGGCATAACGGGCGGCGAGCTGGCTGACTATCTCTGGTTCCGACTTGCCCTCCTGCACCAGTTGCAGGGTCAGCAAACCGGTTGGATTGATCCGGTAGCTGCGTCCGGTTTTCTGATCAAAAGCGTGGCCGTCACTATTCAGCGTCAGATCTTGCAATCGCTGCAATGTGATGCCGCTGAATCCGCTCCCCGCATTCGGGTTGGCGCTGGTTTTGCCGATCATTTCGATTCCTCCAGTAGTTGCCGATTTTGTCGAGGCTGATTCTGGAGGGCGATATGGGACTGACGATGGAGGAAACTGGGAGAAATCGGGGAGAAACATTCGCTGTAGCGCAGGTTGGCGGCCTGCGCCGCCAGCCCACTACAACGAATAGGTAAAGATTGCAGCCAGCTCCTTGACCGTGGCGCTGATCAGGGCAATGACCGGCGCGGGATAAAGTCCCAAAATCACCAGTCCCGCCGCTAATGGAACGGCTGCCAGCCATTCATGCGGCTGCAAGTCGTGAAGCTCGCTCATGGCTGGGCGCACCGGGCCGGTAAACAACTGCCCCATCGCCCGAATGGCGTAGGCCGCGCTAATCAGGACGCCCAGGCTGGCCAGCAGCATCAGCCAGCCCCAGCGTTCAAAACCGCCAATGAGAACGTGCAATTCAGCGATAAAGCCGCCCAGGCCAGGCAATCCCATCGCCGCCAGCAGCGCCAGCGCCATCAACAGCGAGAAGCCCGGCATCACCCGCACCAGTGCGCCGTAATCGGATAGTTCGCGGGTGTGGGTGCGCTGATACAGCAGGCCAATCAGCAGGAACAGCGCACCCGCGATCAAGCCATGCGCCGCCATCTGCAATACCGCGCCCATCAGGCCAATTTCGTTCAGCGCCGAAATGCCCAGCAGCGCCACGCCCATGTGACTGACCGAGGAATAGGCGATCATCGCCTTCAGATCGCTCTGCCGCCACGCCAGCAGTCCGCCGTAGAGAATGCTGACCAGCGCAATCCCGACCAGCAGCGGTTGTAGCGCCAAAGCGGCTTGCGGCAGCATCGCCATCACTCGCAGCAAGCCATAAGCGCCCATTTTCAACAGCACCCCGGACAACAGAATGCTGATCGGGCTGGGCGCTTCGACATGGGCCAGCGGCAGCCAGCCATGCAGCGGAAAGATCGGAATTTTGACCCCGAAACCGACCAGAAACGCCAGCAGCAGCCACATCTGATCCTGGCGCGGCAGACCCGCCGCCGCATGGGCAATGGCCGACATGGCGAAGGATTGGGTCGGCGTTAGCCGATAGACCATGATGATCCCGATCAGAATAAAGATCGCGCCGCCCATCGTGTACAGCACAAAATTGAGGCTGGCGACATGGCGTTTTTCGCCGCCCCACAAATCAATCAGGAAAAACAGCGGGATCAGGGTCAGCTCCCAGAACATGAAGAACAGCGACCAGTCCTGCGCCATAAATACCCCAAGCGTGGCGAATTCCAGAATCAGCAGCCAGGCGCAGTAGCCCTTCACCTGGGTTTTCACCGCGTCCGAAGCCAACAGCGCCACCGCAAACAGCAGGGTTGTCAGCAGCACCATCACCAGCGAAACGCCATCCAGTCCCAGCGCGTAGGAAACGCCAATAGTCGAACTCCAGACCACCTGTTCCACGAACTGCATCGCCTCCGTACCCTGTTCAAACCGGGCGAGCAGGCTCCACGACAGGATCAGGGCCAGGCCGACATGGAACAGCGCCAGACCCCGGATAGTCCGCTGTTGAGCGGTCGGCAGCAGGGCAACCAGCACCGCCCCAAAAAGGGAACCCATAGAATGAAGCTAAGCATGTGCATGGCGATCAATCCGCTACCGGCCAAGTGCGCGGTCGAACGGTTGTTATTGGATATAGCTCCATTTTCACCTCAGAAAATTCAACAATCATGCTGGTTTTTCGTATCCAGGACTTTCGCTTCAGGTTCAAAAACCGTTCGGGGTGAGCCGGTCGAACCCCGTATTTTACCGATGAATACCCTTCGACAGGCTCAGGGCGAACGGATGGAGCGAAAATCCTGGTATCAATAACAGCAACCCGCGTGCTATCAGTCAACCACTGGCGCGTATTGATGGTTAAAATCGCGAAGTAGAACGGGCTTCCAGCCCGTTAAACCGGCGAAAAGCCCGCTCTACTCCAAGGGAACATTCGCATGAAAACCGACGTGCTGAGAGTATTGCAAAGCCTGCTGCGCGGCCAACTGAACCGCAGCCGTTCGCCGCCGGGGAAGTTCGCCCTGGCTGATTGGCGGGCTGATGTTGGTGATCGTGGCGATCAGCTACTTTCTGCACGAACCCAAGG
>JAAUTD010000337.1 GCA_012031845.1 Synechococcaceae cyanobacterium SM1_2_3 | reverse complement strand
GCGGCCCCAGTGCGCCTGTCGGCTGTAAGCGCCTTGCAGCAGATTAATTACTTTAGTTGGCAGATATGAGCTTGCCAGCCATTGCAACGGTTCGGGCGGGCCGTCCTCGCGCAGCAGTTCCACATCGGTTGCGGCAAGCGGCGACAATGTCCCACCCCAGACCCGCAGCCGTTGCGGTTTGGCGTCGCCCGCTTCGACCAGCGCCTGATTCAGCAGCAGTTCCAGCAAATCCCGTTCAGTGGCAAAGCCTTCCCACGACCCAGTGCGCACGACCACCCGTTGCGGTTCCAATAACACGCTCCATTCGCCTTCGCGCCACGGCAGCAGCAGCGGTTCCGGGACAATGGCGGTCGGCGTCAGTCCAGCTTGATTGCAGCGATCCAGCCAGCCGCGCAGCGCGTCATGGGCGACCACGGCCGCCGGTAGATGCGCACCGTCCGGCAGGGCGCTCAAAGCGAAATGCAGTGTCTCGATGTCCTCGGCCACCTGATCTTCCAGGGCATAGGGAATGGCTCGCGCCCAGGTGGAGCGTTTCGGGCTGGGTAATAGAGCGCGATGCAGCGTCACCGCTTCGCCGGGCGCGATCAGGATCAATGACGCGCCGCTGGCCTGGGGTGCAAGATCGGTCAGCGGGCCGCGTTGAATCGAGCCATCGGCATCCAGCCATTCGGCCTGGTCAGCGGTCAATAAGCGAAAAAAAGTCAGTGGGATAGGCAAGGTGATTTCAATCCGGCTGATTGCCAAAGCTGCGCCGCAACACGCGAACGCCGTTCTCGTCACGATAAAGGGTACTGTAGAGCATGGCGCGACCATCGCCCACCCGCGCCTCGGCCCGCAGCAGAAAATACTGGCTGGCGGTGCTGAGACCGGCTTTCACCGGGGCTTCCACGGTCAGCCGGGCCGCGTTCAGAAATTCATCCACGTTTTTGTAGCCTTCCGCTGGCGGTTCCTCCAGCAGCGGTTCCAAATCCTTGGCGGTAACGCCTTCACCCAGCGCCGCCAGAACCGTCGCCGATGCGCTATTGACATTGATCGGAACGCCAGGCGGCAAGGCGCAGACATGAGGGGCGAGTTGGTCATAGGTCTCCCGATCCACGTCCTTGACCAGCCGTAGTTCGGACGCGCTGATGAACGGGCGATTGGCGGCCAGATAGGCCGGATCGAGAATGTTGTAATCGCTGTCTTCCGCGCCGTCGGGGAACAGCGTGTCCGGGTCGGGATCGATCCAGTCAGCCACGGCCTGGGCCAGTTCCGGTTTCAATTCCAGACTGGTTAACAACCGTTGCAACACCGTAACTTGCGCCGGATCAATCCCCGCCTTATCAGCCGCCTTATCTGATTTGGGCGCTGTGGGTTTGGTTTTATCGTCGGCGGTTTCCGCATCCGGCTCCGGCGCTGGCTCCACGCCATCTTCATCGGGACGATTCGGCTTGGCGGCAGTCGCAGATGATGCCGTTGCGCCGGGCGGCAAGCGCCACAGATTGTTGAGATTGAAACAGCCCTGTAAATCGCTGATACGGGCGGTCAACGAGCCGTTTTCGACCGGCAGCGCCGGTGGCAGATTGGCCCATTCTTCACCGGGATAATCCGTTTCACTGTTCTGGCGGTCGCGGATCAGCACGATGATCGCCCACTGTTCCGCGCCCAGCGTGTACAGGCGGGCCTGCTGTTGATGCGCAAGCACGGTGCTGCGGCGAATCGCCACCTGTTGCAGCAGCGCCAAGCTGGTCGCGGCAATGCTGGCGATGAACACGATCAGCAGCACCGTAATTAGCGCAACGCCAGCCTGATTCGGACTAGCCCGCCAGGGGCAATAATCGGGTGATTTCACCCCAATCCTCCAGAGTCAGGCGGATTTCCACCGCTCGCGGCATCGGATCAGCCTCCTGCTTTCGGCATCGGCATCAACCGGCGGCGGCCAGTCGTTGCGCCATTCGTCCTGATCGAGAAAGCGCACGGTGAACGCCGTCACCCGATCCAGCAGCAGAATTTCACGCGGTTCGATTCGTCCGCCCCGATCCAGCACCGGCCAATGCCGCCGCCACAACCGTCCCTCTTCCCACCGATACGCGATCCGCTGAATCTGGGCGCGAGGCTGGCCGAGCGGATTGTCCCAACCGGCGCGAGTCAGCATCAGCCGGTCGTCGCTCAGTTCACCACCAAGCAGCGCGGGCTGTTTTTCGCCATATTCATCGCGGATGCTGCGCGGAATCGCCTGCTCAATGTCCTGTTCCAGCCGGAAAACCGCCAGTTGCACTGCCGCCAGCCGCTGGCTTTGCTGTTCGACGGCGGCGCGGGTAAACAGGACGTTGCGCAGGCCGCTGTAGGCGCGACCGACATGATCGCAAACACTGCCAGCGCCACCAGCAGTTCCAGCAGGGTAAAACCGCGCACGGTGCTGCTCATGGCGAAGATTTCTGGGTTTTGGGCGCTGACGGATTGTCCTTGACCGCTGGCGTTGCGCCCGCTGGCGCATTGGGATCGGTGGCGGGCGGTTCCGGCTTTTGCCCGGAAGGCCACCCGTCTGACCAGTTCCGGGCCGTTCTCGCCAGCGCGGACGCTGAGATCAAGGCGGCGCAGATCGGGGTCTTCGGTCTTGCTGAACCGTGCTTCCCAGCGCCAGACCCGATTCGCCAGTTCGGCCTTGCCGCTGCGGGTTTCGGCCTCATCGGGCCAGGGTTTGGATTCCAGCAGCAGGGCGTGAACCTGATTAAGCGCGACCCAACTGGCGAAAGTCTGGTCCCGCAGTGTGGCGACGGTGTTGATGCTTTGGGTAGCGGCGCTGATGATCGCGCCCATCGCTATCGCCAGCACCGCCAGCGCGATCAGCACTTCCAGCAGAGTAAAGCCAGTCTGCGCTTTCACCGGTTTACGGTCTCTACCGTCAGGCGACCCAGGCTGTCGCCGCTCACCCGCTGCACCGGCGCACCCGGCTGATCGTCGCCGGTCAGGCTGAACACCGCGATAAATTCAGTCGTTTCGCCACTGTTGAGCAAGGCCACCTGCGGTTCGCTGGCGTTTTTGAGATTGACCCGCCGCCCTTCAACCCACAGTTCCAGGGTCATGTCTTCGGGCAATGACTGCTGAGTCAGCCCGGTTGATGCATTGAGCGGTTGCCATTGGCCTTGATCGTTCAGACTGAACAGGACGTAGCCCGCCGGATTGAAGCGGATGCCACGCAGTTCCCCGCTCAAAATCGCTTCCTGCTGATGCAGTTCAATCAGCCTGGCCAGGCGTTGCGCTTCTTCCGCCAGGCGTTGCCCGGTTCCACCGCCAATGGATAGCACCGCAAAGCTGGTGATAATCCCGATCAGCACCAGCACCACCATGACTTCGAGCAGGGTAAAACCGGCGGATGCGCGGCGAGCGGCGGCCATTGGCCTAGTCGTCCAGATTCCAGTTGCCGATGTCAGCGTCTACCCCTTCACCGCCCGGCTGACCGTCCGCGCCCAGCGAGTAAATATCAATGTCGCCATGCTGGCCGGGGCTTAGGTATTGATAGGGCTTGCCCCAGGGGTCTTTGGGCGCCTTGTCCAGATAGCCGCCTTGCTGCCAGTGCGGTGCGTCCGCCGGTTTTTGCACCAGCGCCTCCATGCCCTGCTCGGTGGTGGGATAGCGGAAGTTGTGCAGCCGGTACAAATCCATCTGGTTCTTGATCACCCGGATGTCCTGCTTGGCTTTCACCACGCGGGCCTTATCGGGATTGTCCATGATGCGCGGCACGACGACGGCGGCCAGAATGCTGAGAATCACCACCACGACCATGACTTCGATCAGGGTGAAACCGCTGAATCGGGCGGCGCGGCGGCTCCAGCGGGAACGAGGGCAAACAGACAGATTCATCAATGCGTCTCCAATAGCGATGCGCTTCAGGCGCGGCCCAGCCGGTACAGGGCAATTTCACCCAGCAGGTCGGGCCACAATTTTGGCCCCAGCCGGGGTTGATGGGCGTGATCCAGCACCGTGCGCTGCAAAATGTCGATGCGCTTGCTGCGGCACAACGTCTCGAAATCGCGGATGGTGAAAAGGTGGACGTTCGGCGTGTCGTACCACTGATACGGCAGACTTTTGACCACCGGCATCAAGCCCTGCACCGCAATCTGGATGCGACAGCGCCAGAAGCCGAAATTGGGGAAAGTCACGATTCCCTGCCGACCCACCCGCAACATTTCATCCAGCAGCGTTTCGGTGCGTTTCACCGCTTGCAGGGTCTGG